>JAVLBV010000042.1:0-8810 GCA_031580685.1 Haloquadratum sp.
GTCGACACCGCCGACCTGTCGGTGCGCTACCGCTCCTGCTGAGGCACCCCGGCGGTGACGCCGCCGGCGCCCAGGAAGCCCGCGGGGTCGCCGCGGATGCCCACCCCCAGCGCCTCATCCGTCCGCTGCATCCCATGGCTGTCGTCGCCCCGCAGCTCGACGGCGCCCTCCAGCGCATCGTGGAACGACGGCCACCCCGTCTTCGAGGAGAACTTCGTCTCCGAGCTGAACACCGCTGCATCACAGCCCGCACAGCGGAAGGTGCCATCATCATCCACCGTCAGCAGCTCCCCGCTGAAGGGGCGCTCGGTCCCCTGCTCGCGCAGGATGTGGTACTGCTCGGGCGCCAGCCGCTCGCGCCATCCCTCTTCGGTCTCCGGCAGCTGGATCTGCTTGTCTGACATACCTGTGGTACGGTCCCGACGGCTATGAACCCACGCCCGGACCACCCGCGCGACGGCGCTGTGATCGGCCGTCGGCGGCTTCACTTTCACTGCGGTCTGGGCACCTTCTTAAGCCGGGATGCACTAGCAGGTGTTGCGCAATCAAGACGGGTCATCTGGGGATTCCTCGCGGCGGCGTGGACGACCAAGCACCACCCTCCCGCGGTCCCGCATGCCCGTCCCGCAGACACAGATCAATGACACACATCACCCACCACCGGAGACCCCACCGATGAGCACCGAGACCGATGTCGACGCGCTGACCCTGCCGGTCAAGCGGACCGATGGCGAGACGCTCGAGGAGCGGCTCACCTCCAACGCGTACAACAACATCCTCCCCGCGCGCTACCTCCGCAAGGATGCGGATGGGAACCTGACGGAGTCGCAGGAGGAGCTGTTCGCCCGTGTGGCGAAGAACGTCGCCCTCGCCGATGCGGTGTACGTCGCCGAGGCAGCGGAGATCGAGATCACCGTCCGGCCCGAGCAGATCAAGCCGAACCACCCCCGCCGCGATGAGCTCGCCGCGGCGGTCTTCGGCGCCGGCGTCACCGCGGACGACGACCGCGAGACCGTCCTCACCGAGGCGAACGTCAACAAGTTCGCCTACGACACGATCGTCCCCGAGCTGCCGGAGGCGGTCCGGACGGCCGTCGAGACGCGCCGTGCGGAGTTCCAGGAGCTCATGGAGCTGCTGTCGTTCGTGCCGAACTCCCCGACGCTGATGAACGCCGGCGATGAGCTGCAGCAGCTGTCGGCCTGCTTCGTCGACTCGCCGGACGATGACATCACGGACATCCACCAGACCGCGAAGGAGGCCGCAGAGGTGTTCCAATGCCTCACAGCGGACGCCACGGTCGACGTCGCAGACAAGGGAATCGTCAGCGTCGCAGAGGTCGAGGTCGGCGACCGAGTCGCCCAGGCGACGGATGCGGGGTTCCGGTACCAGCCGGTCGAGGAGGTCCACGTCTACGATGAGGCGCCGACGATGACGGTCACCCTCGCGAACGGGCAGCGCATCCGGGGGACACCGAACCACCGGATCATGGTCGACGGCGAGTGGACACGACTCGATGCGATCGCGCCTGGACAGGCGGTCACCTACGCACTCGGATGGCTGCGGGAGACGCATCGGGAGGCACCCGTGCTCACGTCGGTGCCGGCAGGTGCCCAGTGGGGGACGACGCGCACCGTCGAGAACACGGCGATCGCCGCCCTGCACGAGGAGGGACTGAGCGACTACGAGATCGCAGCCCGGCTCGGGTGTGGGAAGTCGACCGTCCAGCGCCGCCGGAGTCATGAGCTCCAGCTCCCCCCGAACGGGCAGGGTGGCCGGACCGCGGGGTCGACCTCGTTCGACGAGGCCACCGCACTCGAGCTGTACCGCTCGGGGCACACCGACGCGGAGGTCGCCACAGAGCTCGCCGTCGCGCCATCGACCGTCGGGCAGTTCCGCGCACGCCGGCAGCTGCAGCCCAACGGCACGCCGGTCAAGGCTGTGACACAGCCGGAGACGCTCACCGAGGAGCTGGCCGAACTCGTGGGCCTGTGGGTCGGTGATGGCTCCTGGCACACAGATGGCATCCGCTTCCACGTCAGTCGTCAGAGCGTTGTCGACTACATCGACCAGCTCGCCCGGCGACTGTTCGACACACCCACCTCGGTGTCCGATGCGGACGGATGCTCCGAGGTCAGCATCCACAGCCATGAGATCCGCCGGTGGTGGGCGGAGAACTTCGACTGCAAGCAGGACGGCGCGCAGTCGGCTACGGTCCCCGACAGTGTCAAGCAGGCGCCGGCGCCGGTCATCCAGGCCTTCCTCCGGGGGTACTTCACCGCCGATGGGACGCTGCTGAACGACACGTATCCCAAGCTCTACAGCTCCTCTGAGCGCGCGATCGATGACGTCGCGACACTGATGCTGGGGCTGGGATACCCGGTGAAGAAGACGGTCCTCCGCGATGAGGATACCCACCCCTACTACGGGCTGATCCCCACGACGGGGGCCGGCCGGAGGCGGTTCCTGCACGAGGTCGGCTTCATCGATGAGCGGAATGAGACGGCGCTGTCGAGCATCGATTCGGTGCGTCCCCGCGACAGCCACGTGGAGGGGGAACCGTACACTGTCGCGGTTGAGGCCGTGACCGCCGCCGACCCGGCGTCGGTGTACGACATCACCGTCGCGGACAATCACGAGTACGTCACCGACGGCATCGTCTCACACAACAGCGGCGGTGGCATGGGCTATGCGTTCTGGCGGCTGCGCCCCTACGGCGATGCGGTCGGGTCGACCGGCGGCATCGCCTCGGGTCCGATCACGTTCATGCGGACGTTCGACCAGATGTGCGAGACGATCGCACAGGGTGGCGCCCGCCGGGGCGCGCAGATGGCGGTGATGCAGGTGAGCCACCCCGATGTGATCCAGTTCATCCACGCGAAGAACAAGGACGTCTCGCTCGCGCACTCGCTGCGGCTGAACGACCCCGACGACTACACCCACACCACCTTCGCAGCGGCGTTGGAGGAGGCGCGCGAGCTGATCGATGCGGATGGGCGGGTGCCCAAGCACCTCCGGAATGCGGTCGAGGGCCACCTGTCGAACTTCAACATCTCCGTGGGGGTCACCGACGACTTCATGGAGGCGCTGTTCGCCGACGAGGAGTTCGTCTTCACCAACCCCCGCACCGAGGAACCCCACGTCGCCACCCCCGAGACGAAGGAGCTGTACGACATGTACGGTCTCGGTGAGTACGTCACCGTCGGTGAGGTGCTGTCGATCCCCGCCGCGGAGATCTGGCAGGACATCGTCGAGGGGGCATACGAGAACGGAGAGCCGGGGATCATCTACCTCGAGCGGGTGAACAAGCAGCACTCGTTCGATGTCGAGGAGCATCCCGACCACCAGATCCTCGCGACGAACCCGTGCGTCACGGGTGAGACGCTCATCAGCACCGAGGGTGGGCTCGTGCCCGCCGCAGAGCTCTACGAGCAGGGCGTCGCACGTGATGTCGTCGTCGATGGTCGCCTCAGCGAGGAGACGCTGCAGGAGGCCAGCAGTGTGTTCAAGACCGGTGAGAAGGAGGTCTACCGGCTCACGACGGAGGAGGGGCACGAACTGCGCCTCACCGCCGACCACCGGGTGATGACCGACGATGGCTGGGTGGAGGCCCAGGAGCTCACCCCCGGCGACACGGTCCACGTGCAGAACCGCAAGGGGGCGTTCGGGCAGCACGGATCTGCTGCGGAAGGGCGCATCCTCGGCTGGCTGGTCGGCGACGGCCACCTCAAGCACGGCGAGGAGCGCGCGGTGCTGAACTTCTACGATGAGGATGCAGCGCTCTCAGAGGCGTTCGCTGCGGACGTCAACAGCGTGGTGCGAGCGCCCCTCGGGACCGCGGACTACGAGATCGGTGTCAGCGAGATCGCCCGGAGCGACGCCTACCGCGGGGCGCAGGCGGTCGAGCAGCGGATCCGATCGACCCGGCTGTACGAGTACGCCGCCCAGGCCGGCCTGGGTGAGTCGAAGTACACGGTCCCGACGGCGGTCATGCGTGGCAGCGAGGAGATGGCCCGCGGCTTCCTCCAGGCGCTGTTCACCGCTGACGGTGGTGTGCAGGGCACCGTCGAGAAGGGGGTGTCCGTGCGCCTGACGAGCATCAGCACGGAGCTGCTCACCGATGTGCAGCGGCTCCTGCTCAACTTCGGGATCCACAGCACGATCTACGATGAGCGGCACCCCGCGGGCGTCAAGGCGATGCCCGATGGGCACGGCGGGATGGCCGCATACCCCCACCAGGCGGACCACGATCTCGTGATCTCGAAGGACAACCTCATCCGGTTCGCCGAGGAGATCGGGTTCCTGCTCGAGTCGAAGCAGGACGCCCTCGAGGGCCACCTGTCGGCGTACCGCCGGGGTCCGTACCGAGAGCGGTTCGAAGCCACCGTCGCGTCCATCGAGGCCGACGGACGCGAGACCGTCTACGACCTGACCGAGCCCGAGACCCACTCGTTCATCGCCAACGGGCTGGTGGTGCACAACTGCGGTGAACAGCCGTTGGAGGAGTACGAGGCGTGCAACCTCGGGCACATCAACCTCTCGACGCTCGCGGCGACGGACGCGCCGGACTGGCGTGTCTTCGCCGACGGTGTGGACACCGAGGCGCTCGAGGAGACGGTCGCGTCCTTCCTCGCAGAGGCGATCGACTTCGAGGAGTTCGACACCCGCATCGAGCTGGGGACACGCTTCCTCGAGAACGTCGTCACGATGTCGGACTTCCCCGTCGAGAAGATCGAGCAGAAGGTCCGCGACATGCGGAAGATCGGCCTCGGCGTGATGGGCCTCGCACAGCTGTACATCCAGCTGGGGGTGCGCTACGGATCGGCGGTGGGCAACGAGATCGCCCGGCAGATCATGATGCACATCAACCACACCTCCAAGCGGGTCTCCCACCAGCTCGCCGCAGAGCGCGGGTCGTTCAACGACTGGGCGGACTCGAAGTACGCCGACCCCGTGCGGTACCGCGAGTGGTTCGAGCACCACACGGGCGAGTCGGCCGACGCGTGGACCGATGGCTACCCGATCCGCAACCACAACACCACGACCGTCGCACCGACGGGCACGACCTCGATGGTCGGCAACACGACCGGTGGGATCGAGCCCATCTTCAACGTCGCGTACTACAAGAACGTCTCTGATGACGTGCAGGGCGATGAGATGCTCGTCGAGTTCGACGACTACTTCCTGCGCGTGCTGGAGGCCAACGACATCGACGTGGACGCGGTCAAGGCGGAGGCACAGGAGCAGATGGCCGCGAACGAGTTCGAGGGCGTCAGCTCACTGACGTCGGTGCCCGATGCGATCACCGAGCTGTTCGTCGTCACCGGCGACCTGACGGGCAAGGAGCACGCGGCGGTGCAGTGTGCCACCCAGGAGGGCGTCGACTCGGCGATCTCGAAGACGTGCAACTTCCCCAACTCCGCGGAGATCGGTGACATGGACGAGGTGTTCCGCTACGTGTACGAGCACGGCGGCAAGGGGGTCACCGTCTACCGCGATGGCACGCGCTCGAAGCAGGTGCTGACGACCCGTGCGCAGAACGCCGAGTTCGCCGACGAGGGCGAGGCGGCGGCGGTGCTCGTCGAGCAGATCGAGGCGGTCTTCGATGGGTTCGACGGCTTCATCCAGCACCCCGATGTCCGGGAGGCGCTGGATGCGGAGTACGCCCGCGTGCTCGCGCACCTCGACGGTGAGGTCGAGCTCGGGCGCAAGCGCCCGCGGCCGGACGTGCTGCACGGGGTCACCCAGCGCATCGACACCGGCTACGGCAAGCTGTACGTCAACATCAACGAGGATGCGGAGGGCCGGCCGTTCGAGCTGTTCGCGAACATCGGCAACTCCGGTGGGTTCACCGCATCGTTCACCGAGGCGCTGGCGAAGACGATCTCGACGGCGCTGCGCTCGGGGGTCGACCCCCGGGAGATCGCGACCGAGCTGCAGGGGATCCGCAGCCCGAAGGTGGCCTGGGACAAGGGCGAGCAGATCAACTCGATCCCCGATGCGATCGGCACGGCCATGCGCCGGTACCTCGATGGCGACATCGCCAAGGCGTACCCGCAGCAGCAGAACCTCACGGAGATCGACGCGGCGCCCGAGCCCGACGGCGGTGCGGTGGTCGCACCGCCTGCACCCGAGACGGGTGCGGTCGATGCGCTGCTGGCGGCGGGGGAGTCCCCCGAGTGCCCCGACTGCGGGAGCATGACGCTGTACTACTCGGAGGGGTGCAAGACCTGCGAGAGCTGCGGCTGGTCTGAGTGCTGAGGCGGGCACCGATGCCCACCACACAGCTGGGACGACCCTGTCCGCTGTGTGCGGAGCCGATGCAGCATCGCCACTGCAAGTACATCTGTCCACAGCACGGCGTCGTCTACGACTGCAGTGACACGTTCTGGTAGCTGCACGAACTGTTATCATCCTGTGCGTCCTTCTGTCGGTATTCAATGAGTCGCACATCAGCAGCCCCCGTGGGTGAGGTCTGATGGTCGACAGCGAGCAGATCTCTGCGAGCAAGACCATCCAGCAGCAGACGGGCCGGACCTTCCACTTCGCGACCCGGCTGCTGCCCCCACGCGTGCGGTACCCGACCTACATCCTCTATGCGTTCTTCCGCGTCGCCGACGAGGTGGTCGATGCCGCGGACACCGCACCCCCACCACAGCAGCGCGCGGAGCTCGAGCGGCTGGCCGCAGAGGCACTCGGTGCGGAGGAGCCGACGAGCCCCGTGCTCGCGGCGTTCGCTGAGACCGCCGAGACGTACGCGATCGACCCCGCGGACATCCGGGTGTTCATCGATGCGATGGCGGCGGACATCGCCACCGATGAGTACGCGACGCTCGAGGAGCTGCGCGGGTACATGGACGGGTCGGCGGCGGCCGTCGGTCGCATGATGACCGCCATCATGGGCCCGGAGCTGCCCACCGCCGCGTTGCCGCATGCGACGGCGCTCGGGGAGGCGTTCCAGCTGACGAACTTCCTGCGTGATGTCCGCGAGGACGTGCTCGACCGCGACCGCGTGTACCTCCCTGCGGCCACGCTCGAGCGCGCGGGGACGAGCCCCGCGGCGGTCCGGGCGCTGGAGTGGTCACCGGCGTTCGCCGCGGCGATCGAGGAGCTGCTCGAGACGACCGAGGAGCTGTACCGCGAGGGGGTCGCAGGGATCCGCTACCTGCCGGGCGACTGCCAGTTCGGGGTGCTGCTCGCGGCGATCCTGTACGCGGAGCACCACCGGCTGATCCGTGCGGCCGATCACGATGTGCTCGCGCAGACCCCGCAGCTGGGCCCGCTGCGCAAGCTGCGCCTGTACCTGGCCGCCCGCATCCGGTGGGCGCTGCGACCCGACCCGGAGACGGTGTTCGCCCAGGTGAGTGCGGTGCCCACCCCGGAGCCGGCACCGGATGAGCCGATGGGCGGCTTCGCCCGGTGGCGGCCACGGCGCGTCTGGCGGTGGGTCGAGGCGAAGACCGGCTGGGAGTGACGCCCCGCTAGCGCACGGCGGGGGCGCGCACGGTGAACAGCCCCGTGTCGAAGCGCTCTGCACGCACGAGTGCGACCGCCAGCACCACGGCGATCAGGACGGGGACGATGTGGCCGAAGTAGAGGTTGATGCCCCCCCAGAGGATGACGAACGAGACCAGGTCATCCAGGATGAACGGGCACGCGCGCAGCCGCACCGCGAGCCGGTGATGGTCGAACCCCCAATCCAGCACCACGATCGCCACGGCCGCAGACAGCAGCCACCCGAGGAAGTTGCTCACCGGCACATCGTAGTAGGTGCCGCCGGCGAGATACGTCCAGAACCCGAGCCCCACCGCACCGGGGTCCAACACGAGGTCCATCGCCATCACCGTCGCGAAGATGGTGAGGATCCGCACGCGGTGGTCGCCGATGCGGTCGCCCAGCAGCAGGACCCACAGCAGGTACGCGTTCATCACCAGCGGGATGAAGAAGACCGGCAGGCCCACCGGGATGCCCCCGAGCATCGGTCCCAGCGCCACACCGTAGTGGAACGCCCCGTACGGCCACCCCGTCGTGATGCCCACGTACTCGATCGTGTACGCGTACGCCGCCAGCGCCCCGATCGCCACCGCCGCCCGCCGGGTGACCACCGGGGCGATCCCCGCAAGCAGCGGCGAGCGCATCACCAGCGTCCCGATGAGGATCAGCGCCGCATTGAAGCTCAGCCACCCCGGCAGCACCCCCTCCGCACTCGCCAGAAGCAGCACGATGCCGTTGAGCGGGAAGAACACGGAGATCGTGAAGCGGTTCTCGAGGATGATCGCATCCAGCCGGCGCCACAGCGCCTGCAGGCGGTGCTCACCCATACAGCAGCCCCCACAGGCCGGCGTTGGCGATCACCGCACCGACGGCCGTGTTGATCCACGGGTAGTACCAGTACGCACGCGCGGTCGGGGATGCCCTGGCGGTCCCACACCACCAGCAGCAGGGGGTACAGCAGCATCAGCGCGCCCCAGCGCGGGTCGACGATCGCGAAGGTGGCTGCGGCCAGCGTCCAGACCACCCCGCAGTACCACAGGGTGCGACGGCGCCCCAGCCACGTCGCCGTCGTCGTGATGCCGGCGGTCCGGTCGGGGCCGATGTCGGGGATCGCCGAGTAGGTGTGCATCGCCATCGACCACAGCCATGCCCCCACGATCGCCGCCGCGGGTGGCAGCGCGCCGCTCAGCTGCGCGTAGACCGCCACCCCCGGCAGGATGTACAGGCCGTTCGAGACCGAATCGGCCACCACGGTGGTCTTGAACCGCCCGGGGGGTGCGGAGTACTGCCACGCGAGCAGCAGGAAGCCCCCCATCGCG
>JAVLBV010000043.1:0-8589 GCA_031580685.1 Haloquadratum sp.
CTGTATGCCCACACCCTCGACCTCCCGGTGCACTCGGCGACCTGTCCGCACAGCAGCGAGTCATTCCGTGCGGAGATTCAAGACCACATGCTCGCACTCGAGGATGCCCACCCGGGGACACGCCACTCGATCATGGCGGGCTACCTCGAGCTGGCGGCGATGGCGGCGGACTCCGGTGATGATGCCCCTGCTGAGCCGCTGTCATCGTGCACCGACTGTGGTGCACCCACCCAGCGTGAGCGCTGCCGGGCATGCCAGCTGCAGCTCGCGTTGGACAGCGCATAAGAGAGAAGAATGCAGTCGGGCGGTGCCGTCAGCGGATGACGTCCAGCCCGTGCTTCCGCTCGAGGTCTTCGCGGCCGCCATCGGACTGCCAGTCACCGCCGGTGTCCCCATCCGCATACGCCGGGGTGAAGCCGGTGTCGACCATCCCACGTGCGGCGTCCGCCTGTCGCTGCGTCGATGGACCGAGGACCTGTGCCGACTGGACGCCGGTCATGATCGCCATCACACGGACCTTCCCCTTGTACTCCTCCTGGATGCGCGCACCCCAGATCACATTCGCGCTGGGTTCGAGGCGCTCGGTGATGTTGTTCGCGATCCCCTCGGCCTCCTTGAGCGTGAGGTCCGGGCCGCCGGTGATGTGGACCAGCCCACCGGTCGCACCACGGTAGTCGACGTCCAGAAGTGGGTGGTTCATCGCGTCGTTGACGACGTCCTGCGTCTTGTTCTTATCCGAGGTCTCGCCGACGAGCATCACGGCGACGCCACCCTGATTCATGATCGTCGACATGTCAGCGTAGTCGAGGTTGATCAGCGATGGCTGGGTGATCGTCTCTGAGATGCCCTTCACCGTCTCCGCGATGATCTGGTCCATCACGGAGAACGCCTTGCCGATCGGCAGGTTCGGGACGTAGTCGAGCAGCCGATTGTTGTCGAGGACGATGATCGAGTCGGCCTCATTCCGGAGGTTATCGAGCCCCTCCTCGGCCTTGACCGTCCGCGCGCGCTCGACGTCGAATGGCGTCGAGACCATCCCCACGACGATCGCACCCTGCTCCTTGGCGATCTTCGCGATGATCGGTGCCGACCCGGTCCCGGTCCCACCACCCATCCCCGCGGTCACGAAGACGAGATCTGCTTCACCAAGGACCTCCTTGATCGTGCCCTGTGCCATCTCCGTCGCACGGGCACCCATGTGGGGGTCACCACCAGCACCCAGTCCCTGTGTGAGGGACTTGCCGACGAGGATCTTCGTATCCGCCTCGATCATCTTCAGATGCTGCTTATCGGTGTTGATCGCGACGACATCGGCACCATCCACACCGATGTTGTACAGTCGGTTGATCGTGTTGTTCCCCGCACCACCTGCGCCGACGATGACGATGCGTGGTGTGCCGAACTCCTCGGCCTCGGCCGTTGGTGCGGTGGTTGCGCGCTCCTGCTCGTCGCGCTCCATCGCCTCTCTGACAATGTCTTGCATCACTCAGACCTTCGCCCACGTGTGCTTCGTCGGTGAATCGCGACGATCGGTTTGCTGGTCATTGAGCATCTCACGGACGGCCGATCGGATCGCTTCCGACCGATTCGGAAACTCACCAGATTCGACCATGTGCTCGACCTCCTCTATCTGCTGCTTCGGGATTCGTAGTGTTACGCGCTCCATATTTGTGTAGTCCCCCTGTAAGACGGGATGTCAACCACCATATGGCCGAGATCGGCTCGAGGCCCCCGTAGACCCCAAAATTCCCGGGCTTGGGTGTAAGACGACCGTCTTACGCAAGACAAGCGTCATCTGGACAGTACATAAACATTGTGGAAATGTAAGACACCTTGTCTAACAAACCTCCCAATAAGTTCAAGTTGAGTTTCATCGATTCAACTGTAGTGGTACTGAGTGTGGACCTGTTCGGGACGTTGGTGACCGCTGCGAGTCCGGGACGCCCTGGTGAGGCGGTGGCGTACGCACTCCGCGAACGCGGACACACCGTCCCCCCCTCGTTCCTCGATGCGTACCGATCGCATCAGTTCGACGTCCATCCGACAGTCGAGGTGCCGTTGCAACAGCACACGCGTGCCGCACTCCGGAGCGTCGGCACCGATGCATCCATACAGAGCGTACATGCAGCGCTGCTGGATGCGTTCGACACGCCTGTTTCCCCGACCCCAGTGGCAGCTCCGCTCTTGGAGATTCTCGCGGGGACCGACACCCCGAGTGCCGTCCTCTCGAACTGCTCGCTCACCGGCCTCGCCTCACAGACGCTCGCACGTGCCGGTGTGGACCCCGCGGGATTCGATGCCATCGTGAGCTCCGTTGACATCGGTGTCCGCAAGCCTGACGCCCGTTGTTTCCGCGCCGTCGCGGCACAGCTCGGGTCAGATGTCGCGGATGTAATACATGTCGGTGACAGCCCCCGGACCGACGGTGGTGTGGCGAACGTCGGTGGTCGCTTCGTCCATGTCGACCCTCATGACCCGACATCCATCGAGGAGCTTCAGCAGGCGGTGCCATGAGCCGATGAGCACGATCGCTGTCGGTACGCTCCTGTGGGCAGTCCTGGTCGATGCGACGGTCGGTGAACCGCCGAGACGGCTCCATCCTGTCGCCCTTCTGGGCAGCTGGATCGCCGCGGTCGATGCCCACTACACCCGACCGATGATCATGGGGACGGGGATCCTCCTCACGGGCACGGCGGGCTTCATCGGGGTGTATGCGAGCGTGGGGGTCGTGGCCCAGCAGCTGCCCGCAGGTGTGACGATCCTCCTCATGGGGACCGCCCTCTCAACGCTTCTGAGCCTGCGGATGCTCACGGATGTCGCAGACTCGGTCGCGGTGTCGATCGAGTCGGACATCGCGCGTGCCCGCGAGGATGTCCGGGCCCTCGTGGGACGGGATGTCTCACGTGCAGGGCCCGGTGAGCTGCGCTCGGCGGTGCTCGAATCGCTCGCGGAGAACCTCTCTGATGGTTTTGTCTCCACGGTCCTCGCCTTCAGCATCGGCGCGCTCGTCTCCCCCACCGTGGGGCTGGCGGCCGCGGCGATGGTCAAGGCCGTCAACACCTTCGATTCGATGCTCGGCTACGAGCATCGGCGGGTGGGGACGCCGTCTGCCCGCATGGACGATGTCCTCCAGTGGCTGCCTGCGCGGCTCACCGCGCTGCTGTTGGCGGTGACCGCCGGACGCCTGGGGCTCCTGTTCGACCGGCGGCTGCAGACCACCGCACGCCGCCCAGCATCGCCCAACAGCGGTTGGCCCATGGCGACCTTCGCAGCGGTCTCCGGAGTCAAGCTGCACAAACGTGGCGCATACCGACTCGACCCGCCCGGAGCGACGGTCGCACCTGCGGCTGCATCGGTCAGCCCGGCGATCGCCCGGATCAGACGCACCGCGGGCCTCATGGTCCTCCTCTGTGGGGTGCTCCTGTGGCTGTGAGCGCGCTCCGTGGGGGGATCGGGTTCCTCAGCACCCTCCCCGTGGGTGCTGGCCCGCGGGACTGGGAGGCGTTCCGGGGCGCGCCGTGGGTGTTCCCACTCATCGGGCTCCTCCTCGGTCTGGGTCCGGCGGTCATCCTCCTGCTGCCGCTGCCTGCCATGGCGCAGCCGGTCATCGCGGTCACACTGCTGTACCTCCTCGTGGGCATCACCCATCTCGATGGTCTCGCCGACACCCTCGATGCGATGGCAGCGCATCATCTGACGACCCCCACAGGTCGGCGCGAGGTCATGCATGATCACAGCATCGGCGTGGCGGCCGTCGGCGCGGTCACGCTGACACTGGCCGGACTCATCGGTGGCTATGGGAGCCTCCATGGGGTCGCCGCGCCGGGCATCCTCGGGGTGGTGCTGCTCGCGGAGGTGCTCGCGAAGACGGCGATGGCACTCCTCGTCTGCCTGAGCAGCCCCGCGCACGCCGGGCTCGGAGCGAGCGTCATCGAGCGTGCGGGGCCCGATGACCTGTGGTGGGTCGCGCTGGCCGCGCTCCCGGGGGTGCTCGTGGGCATCGCGGGGGGCGTCGGTGTCGCAGGCACGATGATCCTGACCGCACTGCTGCTCACCTGGGCCATCCACCGGGCGAGTCTGGGCTTCATCGGCGGGGTCTCCGGCGACCTGCTCGGGGCCACGAACGAACTCGTCCGCCTCGGGACGCTGTACGCGGGGGTGATCGCATGGACGCTGTGGTGATGTGCGGTGGCCGCGGCACCCGACTCGGCACACGGACGGAGAAGCCGCTCGTCGAGGTGGGCGGTCGGCCCATGCTCGCCCGGGTCATCGCCGCGTGCCAGAGCGCCACCCCCGGCCACGTCTACGCTGCGACGAGCACGCACACCCCCAGGACCCGTGCGTGGGCAGATGCACACGGGGTCCCGGTGATCGACACACCCGGTGCGGGATACGTCGCGGATCTCGACGCGGTGATGGCGACTGTGGACATGCCGTTCCTCAGCATCACCGCCGACATCCCCGGGGTGGCCCCCCGACACCTCCGGCGGCTGCTCGCCCAGCACGCGGAGTCCGACTCGGCGGTCACCGCGGTGACCGCCACCGGCCTGAAGCGGTGGCTGGGCTGCTCGGTCGCACCGTCGTACGGTGATGCGAGCGTCGTTCCGGTCGGCCTGAACGTCGTCGACCGGTCCGATGGGGTGTCCGTGCTGCTGTGCGACCCGGCGGTGTCGATCAACGTCAACACGCCGACAGACCTGCAGATCGCGAGGGCGCGATGCGTCTGATCGTCGTCGCCGGCTCCACGGAGACGGCTGCGATCGGCGGGATCACCGCCGCGGGTGCGACCCCCTCGCTCATCGCCCACACACCCGCCGCGGACGCGGAGGTCCTCGTCCACGGCCACCCGACCCACGCCCCGGTGCTCCCGGTGAGCCCCAGCGGCTGTCCCACCCCGGCGGTGGTGACCCACGCGGTCATCACGATGACGGATACGCCGGTGACCGTGGTCGATGCAGGCATGGCGACACCGACCGGTGCACCCACCGTCCAGCTCGGCGATACCCCGGGTGCGGACATCCGGACGGGTGCGGGGGTGCCGGGGGCAGCGGCACTCTTCGCCGCCGGGCAGCGCTTCGGCCGCACCCTGTCGGAGCAGACCATCGTCCTCGGCGAGACCATTCCGGGTGGGACGACGACCGCGCTCGCGGTGCGGATGGCCCTGGGTGTCACCGCGCCGACCTCCTCCTCGCTGCCACGGAACCCGCTGCGACGCAAGCGGCGCATCTGTGAGACCGCCCTGGCGGCGGCGGACCTCACCGCCCCCTCAGCCGCGCGCGACCCCGTCACGGTCGCCGCACGCGTCGGTGATCCGGTCCTGCTGACGCTGGCCGGCATCGCACACGGCGCGCTCGGGACGGGGACGCGGGTGATCCTCGGTGGGGGGACCCAGCTGGTCACCGTGATCGCCATGTTGCGTGCGATGGGCGTGGATGATCCGCTGTCGCTTGCGACCACACCCTATCTGCTCGCGGATGTGCCCCGCCTCCCACAGGCACTGGAGCCCCTCGGTGCGGCGGTCCACAGCGCCGACCCGCGCTTCGACCGGGCCGCAGCGGGCCCGCTTGCAGCGTACACAACGGGGGTGGCCAAGGAGGGTGCAGGCATGGGTGGGGCCCTCTGGATCGCCGCAGAGCACGGTGTCCTCTCCTCGGTCGCTCAGACCGCTGCTGCGGTCCTCGATCGCATGGTGGCTGCGCATCCGCCCACACCGCCGGGGGACCACAGATGACCGAGGCGACGCCGGTGGTCCATGGTGGCACAGCGGACCCTGCCATCCTGGACTTCTCTGCGAACACGAACCCCGCCATCCCCGTCGGCGCGGAGGCGGTCTTCTCCCGCAGCTTCGAGCGCTGTGACCGCTACCGCCAGGCACATCCAGCCTACACCGCCGCGGTCGCCCGGCACTGCGGCTGCCCATCGGGGTGGGTGGTGCCGACCGGTGGTGGGATCGCGGCGCTGTCGCTCGCGATCACCGCGCTCACGCACGCCGAGGCGGTGGTCACCATCGCGGGACCCACCTTCGGGGAGTACGCCCGTCTTGTCCGTGTCGCGGGCGGTCGCTGCCGGTCCGTCGCGCTGATGGACATCGATGCTGCAGACGTCTCCGCCTCGGACCTCGTGATCGTCTGCACACCCAACAACCCCTGCGGTCGGCTCATCGGCACCGAGCGCCGGGATCGGCTGCTCGAGGTGGCCGCCGCGGAGCAGGTGCCCATCATCATCGATGAGGCGTTCCTCGACTTCACCGAGGCACCCTCTGCGGCGGGCCATCCCGCGGCGCTCGTCGCGCGGTCGGAGACGAAGCTCTTCGGGCTCCCGGGGCTGCGCGCGGGTGCGCTCGTCGTGCCGCCGCGATACCGCGAGCGGGTCGAGGCCGTCCGAAACCCGTGGCCGATCGGGACACCTGCGGCGACGGTGGCGGGCTTCTGCCTGCAGCAGACGGCCTTCATCGCGGCCACCCGACAGCGGGTGGTCGCCGAGCGGGCACGCATGCGCGCCGCCCTCACGCCGGCGTACGAGGTCTCCCCGTCGGCGGCCCCGTTCCTCCTGTGCCGCCCCCGCCGACCCACGGCACTGGGGCTCACCCCCGCGGACCCCGTGGGCGATCTGTGCCGCCGGGCGGCGGCGGCGGACATCGCCATCCGCGATGCCCGCAGCTTCGCCGGGTACGATGAGCACATCCGCATCGCCGTGCGTCGTCCGCACGAGAACGACCGTCTGCTGTCGGTGCTCCTGGGTGATCACGATGGCTGAGCGCACCCGTCCCACGGTCGGGCGTACCGATGATGTCGCACAGCTGCTCGCACCGGGGTTCCGCTGGGTCTCGACGGGCCACCCCGGCGGCGTCCATCTCGCCGACGCGGCGTACAACATCACCGTCCCCGAGGGCTTCAGCCGGACCGACCTGCGGTCGTACATCGACACCCGTCGGGTGCGGGCGGGCTTCGAGGCTGATGGGTTCGCGCTCCTGACGGGCGTCGCCATGCAGCATGCGCGGGTGGCTCAGACGGCGGAGACCACGGTCATCGCGACCGCAGGGGTCTCGAACCCCGCGGTGCTCCCCCCTCCGGGCACCCCCGCTCCGGTACGCTCGGACCGCTCCGACGACGGGACGGTCAACCTGCTCATCTCGGTCGATGCGCGGCTGACGAACGCTGCGCTGTTCAACCTGATCGCGGTCGCGGCGGAGGCGAAGGCGGCCACCCTCCTGCGGTCGACGGACGCGCCGGGCACCTCCTCGGACGCGCTCATCATCGGATGTGCCACGCACGGTCCACCGGTGCGCTTCTCCGGGAGCATCACCCCCGTGGGAGCGGCCGTCAGGGCGTGTGTCCGTGATGCGATCGCCGCTTCGCTGCGCGCGCGGTACGGCTCTGCGCCCCCACCGGGTGGGCCCGATGCCGCCCACGGCAGCACCACCAGCGTCCGGCCCACGGTCGCACCCCTCAGGTTGATAGAGGCCGCAGACGGAGACGCGTCATGACCACCGATGAGCGTCCCACCCCGGGTCGTGGCCGCCGCCCGACCGCACGCTCGATCACCCCGGCGGCCCCCGCGGAGTTCGGCTGCGTCCAGGTGTGGTGGGGCGATGGCAAGGGCAAGACGACCGCGGCGATGGGCATGGGCTTCCGGGCCGCTGGACACGGCTACCGCGTCCACATGCTGCAGTACATGAAGGGGGGTGCGGACTCGGTGGCCGATGTCCGCGGTGAGTACAACGCGATCGCGGCGATGCCAGGGTTCACCTACGAGAACACGGGCCACTACGGCTGGCACCGGCTCAACGACGGCAGTGCGGATGCGGATCATCAGGCGAAGGCCGACGCGGCGGTCGCGCGCACCGAGGAGCTCCTGACCGCAGCCTCGGCAGCTGACCTCACCGCACCACTGCCGCTGGACGGTGCGGCGGCAGATGGGATGCACATGCTGATCCTCGATGAGGTGCTCTATGCGGTCGAGCAGGAGCTCGTGGCCCCCCAGACGGTGCTCGACCTGCTGGATGCGGCGCCGGACCGCCTCGAGCTGATCCTCACCGGCGGTCACACCGAACCGACCTACCTCCGCGACCACGCGGACCTCATCACCGCGGTGCGCAAACAGAAGCACCCCTTCGATGCCGGAGTCCGGGCTCGCCAGGGCACCGAGTACTGAGATGGCCCCCACCCGCACGTTCCTGGTCGCCGGGACCGCGAGCCACGTGGGCAAGAGCACCGTCACAGCGGGCCTGTGTCGACTGATCGCCGAGTCGGGCACCACCGTCGCGCCGTTCAAGGCGCAGAACATGAGCAACGAGGCACGGGCGGTGCTGCGCCCGCCGGGGCTGGGCGACCCACCGTCCGGTGAGATCGGGGTCGCACAGACCATCCAGGCCACCGCCGCGCGCGTCCGGGCGACGACCGACATGAACCCGGTGCTCCTGAAGCCGCAGGGGGAGGGCCACTCGCGCCTGCTGCTTGATGGGGTCGCCACGGACGCGGTCGCCGCGGGCGCGTACTACGCGGACCACTGGCACACCGAACCGACCTACCTCCGCGACCACGCGGACCTCATCACCGCGGTGCGCAAACAGAAGCACCCCTTCGATGC
>JAVLBV010000044.1:0-8003 GCA_031580685.1 Haloquadratum sp.
CCACCTGGCTGTACCTGCTGTCCGGTGGGGCGGTCGTGGGGGTCTCCGCGCTGCTGGCGGGCGTGGTCACCGACCGCCGGCTGCTCGATCAGGTGGTGCGGTGGGGGCCACAGCGGGCGGTCCCCCCGCAGGTGCACTGGCTGCGACCGCTCGGGCCCGCCCTCGGCGTGGTGCTCGCGGCGGTGGTGCTGTACCAGGGTTGGACGGGCCCACAGCTGGCGCTCGTGAACCCCGCGGTGGCGATCGCCTTCGTGGGGGTGCGCGCGCTCGTGCCGATCGCCGCGATGACGGTGGGCGACGTGTGGCGATGGCTCGACCCCATCCAGCTGCTCGGGGCGCGGGGGCCGCCGCCTGGGGGTGACCGCTGGCCCGCGGTGGGGGTGTACGCGCTGGCGGTGTGGCTCGAGACGACCGCGGGGGTGACCGACAGCCCCCGCCGGCTCGCGGTGGCGGTGGCGGTGTACCTGCTCGCGGGGGTGGTCGTCACCCGGGTGTGGGGCTACCCCGTGTGGCACCACCGCGTCGACCCCCTCGCGGCGGTGAGCGCACTGTTCGCGCGGGTGGCGCCGCTGCGGCTCGATGCCGGGGGGCTCCGGCTGCGGCTGCCGGGGGTGGGGACCGTCGCCGGGGTCCCCCGTGACGATGCGGATGCACCGATGACCGCCGGTGAGCTCGCACTGGTGCTGTTCATGGTCTTCGAGCTGACCTACAGCGGGTTCGTCAACAGCGCCCCCGGCGCGGCGGCGATCACCACGGCGGTGGGGTGGGGGGTCCCACCGCTGGTGGTGTACCTCGGGCTGTTCCTCGCAGGCGCGGCGCTGACCGGCGGCGGGTACGCTGTGGCCGCACAGGTGGCGCACCACCGGATCCGCACGACGTACGCGCCGCAGATGCTCGCGCTGGTGTTCGGGCCGACGCTCGTGGCGATCGCCGCGGGCTACCACCTCGCGCACTACCTGCTGTTCGCCGTGACCGCGAGCCCGCTGCTCGTCGCGGCGGTGACCGCCCCGCTCACGCCGCTGTCGAACCCCGTCGTGCTGGCGGCGCCGGGGTGGACGCAGGCGATCCCCGCGGTGGCGGTCCTCGCGGGGCACGTCATCGCCGTCGGCGCGGCACACATCAGCGGCTTCAGGGCGTTCCCCCTGCGGCGCACCGCGATCGCGGTGCAGCTGCCGTTCGTCGCGGTGATGGTGGGCTACACGATGCTCAGCCTGTGGCTCGTGACCGTCCCCACCGCGGCGGCGGTGTTCGTCTGAGGCGTCGGAGGATGGGTTGGGGCAGATTCGAACTGCCGACCTGCTCCGTGTGAAGGAGCCGTCATAACCTGGCTAGACCACCAACCCGTACCACCGGATGGACGAGCGCGCAACCTAACGATTGCGTTCCGCAGCCTCAGTACGAGGGGGTGCGCTCGTCCACACCGGCGCGGTGGTTCACCACCCGCGCGAGCACGAACAGCGCATCCGAGAGGCGGTTGAGGTAGGTGATCGCCTGGTCATCGACGGGCTCTGCGGCCGCGAGCGCCACCGCACGCCGCTCGGCGCGGCGCACCACCGTCCGGGCGTGATGCAGGTCGCCCGCGGTGGCGGTGCCACCGGGCAGGATGAAGCTCGTCAGCGGTGGCACCTCGGCGTCGAAGTCGTCGATCGCCGTCTCCAGCCAGCGCACGTGGCTGGCATCGATCTGCGGGTCGACCATCGACTCATCGGGGGTGGCGAACTCCGCCTGGATGATGTGGAGGTGGTTCTGCACCTCGATCAGCCACGCGTCGATGTCCTCGTGGTCGGAGGGATAGACGGTGCCGATGACGGCGTTGGCCTCATCGACCGTGCCGTACGCCTCGATGCGCACGTGCGTCTTCGCGACGCGTGAGAGGTCGCGCAGGTCGGTCATGCCGTCGTCGCCGCGGCCGGTGTAGATGTTCATCGGGCGCGAGCCCCCGAGTCGGATGGTCGATGGGTGGGCGCGCGATGAAGGCGGTCACGGTGCATGCCCCCACCCAGACGCCCGGGGGGCAAACCTGTTCGTATCACGTCTCCGCCTGCAGCCGGCGGATCGCATCCCGCAGCCTGCGGGCGGCGCCGCGGGCGGCCTCGGCGAACTGGTCGCCGCCGGTGGGGTCGGCGAAGATGATGCCGCGGGAGCTGTTGATGAGCTCGGCGCCCGACGCGAAGCCCCCCTCGATGACCGCCCGGAGGTCACCCCCCTGCGCACCCACCCCCGGCAGCAGGAGCGGGCGCTCCGGGGCGATCTCGCGGACGACCGCGAGCTCCTCGGGGGCGGTCGCGCCCACCACCAGCCCCACGTTGTCGGCCGTCGCCCAGCCCTCGGCGAGGGCGGCGACCGCCGCGTAGAGGGGCTGGCCGTCCGCGAGGGTGCGGTCCTGCAGGTCCGCCGCGCCGCTGTTGGAGGTGCGACACAGCACGTAGACGCCCTTGTCGGTGCGGCTGAGGAACGGCGCGACCGAGTCGGTGCCCATGTACGGGTTGACGGTGATCGCATCCGCCGCATCGAGCAGGCCCGCGTACGCCCGCGCGGTGTTGCCGATGTCGCCGCGCTTCGCATCGAGGACCACCGGCACGTCCTGCGCCTGGGCGTAGCCGATCGTCTCCGTCAGCGCCGCGAGCCCCTCGGGTGTCTCGTAGAACGCCATGTTCGGCTTGTACGCCGCGGCGAACGAGGCGGTCGCATCGATGATGCGCCGGTTGAACTGCCACTGCGGCAGGTCGGCGTCTGCGACCGCATCGGGGAGCCGCTGTGGGTCGCTGTCGAGGCCGATGCACAGGTGGGAGTCGATGCGGTCGACCCGATCGCGCAGCCGTGCGAAGAACCCCATCGTCCTGCGCTGCTCGGTGCGCGCATATCGCCGTGTCGGTCCCCGCGCAACCGGAAGCCGTTAGCCGAGGGTGCGTCTTGCAGGGGGTATGGATGACGCCAGCGCGCTGGAGGAGCAGCTCGCCGCGGGCGAGGTCCGCCTGCACGAGCTCGAGGAGCTGACGAGCGCCGACGCCGCCGTCGAGCTGCGGCGGGCGGCGATCGCCGCCGAGACGGGCGTGGCGCTCGATGCGGTCGCGACGATGGGCTTCAGCCCCGAGGCGGCGACGGCGAACATCGAGAACCTGATCGGGGCGGTGGGGATGCCGCTGGGCGTCGCGGGGCCGCTGCCGGTCCACGGCGAGGCGATCGACGATGCGGTGTACCTGCCGCTGGCGACGACGGAGGGCGCGCTCGTCGCATCGGTCAACCGCGGGGCGAGCGTGGTGCGCGCGGCGGGCGGGGTGACCGCGACGATCACCCGTCGGGGGATGACGCGCGCGCCGGTGTTCCGGCATGCGGATGCCCGCAGCGCCGCCGAGACGGCCGCATGGGTCCACCGCGAGGAGCCGCAGCTCGCGGCGGTCGCCGGCGAGACGACCAGCCACGGCGAGCTCACCGGCATCGACACCTACGTCGTCGGCGACAACCTGTTCGTCCGCTGCAAGTTCGACACGAAGGATGCGATGGGCATGAACATGGTGACGATCGCCACCGAGGCGATCGCCGAGACGATCGAGGCCGAGACCGACGCCACGCTGGTGGCGCTGTCGGGCAACCTCTGCACCGACAAGAAGCCCGCGGCGATCGATGCGATCGAGGGGCGCGGGCGGTCGGTCACCGCCGATGTGCTGCTGCCGCACGAGCTCGTCGAGCAGCGGCTGCACACCACCCCCGCGGCGATCGCGGAGGTGAACACCCGCAAGAACCTCATCGGCTCGGCGAAGGCGGGCGCGCTGGGGTTCAACGCGCACGTGGCGAACGTCGTCGCGGCGATGTACATCGCGACGGGGCAGGACGAGGCGCAGGTCGTCGAGGGGGCGAACGCGATCACCACCGCGAGCGTCCGCGAGGAGGGGCTGTACCTGTCGGTCTCGCTCGCATCGCTGGAGGTGGGCACCGTCGGTGGGGGCACCCGCCTGCCCGCACAGCAGGCCGCGCTCGAGCTGCTGGGGGTCGCCGGCGGCGGGGACCCGCCCGGGCGCCACGGCGACGCGCTCGCGGAGGTGATCGCCGGTGCGACCGTCGCGGGGGAGCTGTCGCTGCTGGCGGCGCTGGCATCGCGGCATCTGTCGTCGGCGCACGCCTCGCTCGGGCGCTGATCACAGCACGCGGTACCGCCCATCCCGTCGGGTGAGCGCGCCCTCACGATGCAGGCGGTCCAGCAGCGTGGCCGCCGCTGCGGGGTCGAGCCCAGCGGCCTCCGCGCCAGCCAGCACCGCCTCCCGGGTGGGTGCGTCCAGCGCATCGATGAGCCCCAGCAGCGTGCTGCGGCGGTCCCCCCGCGCGGGGGTGGGCTCGCCGGCGGGGACGTCGATCCCCGCAGCGGCGAGCTGGGTGGCATCGTCGATGACCGGCTCGAACACCGCCTCGGGGTCGATCGCCGCCAGCTCGGCGGGGTCGACGCCTGCGCGGGCGGCCAGCCGCGCCGTGCGGGCGGCCTCGACGGTGGCCTTCTCGTCGGCGGCCGTGAGCGAGCGCAGCCGGTCGGTGCGGTGCCGCGTGCGACAGCGGGGACAGGTGGCCGTCTGCTGGTCGGCCTTGTCGGCGAGGATCCACAGCGCATCACACCGCTGACAGCCGACGAGATGGTAGCGGGTCATCGCCGCGCCTCATCCCCCCGGCGACGGCTGCGGTGCATGTCGATATGCTGGTGCGGGTGATGCTAAAATGGGTGCGATTGCGGAGGTTCATGCCCGTCCGCACACACCGGGGTGCATGGAGACGCCACCACCACAGCCCGCGGATGTGACGGGGCCGCATCACGAGGCGGCGATCTACCGGGCGGGGCTCGACCCGGCTGCGGCGGATGTGACGCTCGTGCTCGTCCACGGCCGCGGGGCGCGCGCCGGCGGGATGGTCCAGTTCGCCCTCCAGCAGGTCGAGACCCCCGTCGCGATGGTGGCCCCCGAGGCGGTGGGGTGGGAGTGGTACCCCGAGTCGTTCCTCGCCCCGCGCGAGGCGAACGAGCCGTCGCTGTCGTCGGCGATCGCGGTGGTGGATGCGGCGATCGACCTGGCACAGGCCGCGGGTGCGGCGCCCGGATCGATCGTCGGGGTGGGCTTCTCGCAGGGCGCGTGTCTCGTCGCGGAGACGGTGCTGCGCCGCGGCGAGCGCCTCGGCGGGGCGGTGATGCTGTCGGGTGGGCTGATCGGCGCGCCCGAGCGCAGCTTCAGCACCGACGCCGACCTCGCGGGGATGCCCGCGTTCGTGGGGGTGAGCGATGACGACCCGCACATCCCGCTCGCGCGGGCGGCCGAGACCGCAGAGACGTTCGAGGCCGCCGGTGCGGACGTCCGCTTCGATGCGTACGAGGGGGTGGGCCACACCATCGTCGACGAGGAGGTGGCGTACCTCAACGCGCTGGTCGATGAGACGGCCGTGCGGGAGTCATGAGTCGGAATTTCTTTGTCCCGCACGGGTCTCCGTGACCCAATGAGCCTCGAGGCCGACGCCGTCACGGCGTATCGACAGGCGGGGACGGCGCTGGCGGGCGTCCTCGAGGAGACCGCGGCGATGATCGAACCGGGGGTGCGCCTCTTGGAGGTCGCGGAGGCCGCGGAGACGGCGATCGCCGCGCGCGCCGATGGGTGTGCGTTCCCCGCGAACATCAGCCTGGATGCGGAGGCGTCGCACGCGAGCCCCGCACGCGATGATGAGCGGACGTTCGATGACGAGCTGGTGTGTCTCGACCTCGGCGCGCACGTCGACGGCTACATCGCCGACGCAGCGGTGACGGTCGACCTCGGTGACAACGGCGCGCTCGTCGACGCCGCGGAGGCGGCGCTGGCGGCGGCGCTCGCAGCGGTGCGGCCGGGCATCGACCCCGGCGCGGTCGGCGCGGTGATCGAGGAGGCGATCCGCGACCGCGGCTTCACCCCGATCCTCAACCTCTCGGGTCACGGGGTGGGGCGGTACGACGCACACACGGCGCCGTCGGTGCCGAACCGCGCGACGCGGACGGGCGAGACGCTGGCGGAGGGGGACGTGGTGGCGATCGAGCCGTTCGCGACCACCGGCCGCGGGAAGGTCACCGAGGGGGCGGTGACGGAGATCTACAGCCTCATCGCCCCCGCACCGGTGCGCTCCCGCACGGCCAAGCAGGTGCTGTCGACGATCGAGCGCGAGTACCGCGAGCTGCCGTTCGCGACGCGGTGGCTGGAGACCCCCCGCGAGGCGCTGAGCGTGCGCCGGCTGACCGACCGCGGCATCCTGCACGGGTACCCGGTGCTGCAGGCGGAGTCGGGTGCGCTCGTGGCCCAGGCCGAGCACACGGTGATCGTGACCGCCGACGGCTGTGAGATCATCACCGATGGATGAGCTGTTCGCCCCCTGGCGCATCGAGTACGTCACCCGCGAGACGGACGCGCATGCGGGCTGTCCGTTCTGTGCGATGTGGGCGGCGGAGGCCGACCGGACACATCGCGTCGTCGCCCGCGCGGCCGCGAGCTACGTGGTGCTGAACCACGCACCGTACAACCCCGGCCACTGCCTGATCATCCCCGAGGCGCATGTGGGGTCCTACGCGGCGCTGGATGATGCGACGCTGTGGGAGCTCGCGTGGCTCCAGCGGGTGACGCTCGCCGTGCTCGAGGAGGCGCTCGAGCCCGACGGGATGAACGTGGGGGTGAACCTGGGTGGGGCCGCCGCGGGCGGGTCGATCCCCGACCACCTCCACGTGCATCTCGTCCCCCGATGGACGGGTGACACGAACGTGATGCCGGTCGTCGGGGCGACGAAGGTGATCGTCGAGGCGCTGGATGCGACGTTCGCCACGCTGCGGGCGGGCTTCGCCGCCCACCCCGAGGGGCGCGCACCCGCGGATGCGACGCGGGCGGTCACCCTCGAGGCGCCGGCACCCACCCATGAGTGAGCGACGCCGCACGGTGCGGCGCATCGGCGGTGTCCTCGTGGCGATCAACGCGGTCCTCGTCATCGCGAAGGCGGCGGTGTGGGTCGAGTCGGGGTCGCTCGCGGTGGGCTCGGAGGCGGTCAACAGCCTGACGGACACCGTCTACAGCCTGGTGATCCTCGCGGGGATCGTCGTGATGACGCGACCGCCCGACCGCGAACACCCCCACGGACACGAGCGGATCGAGCCGTTCGTCTCGCTGGTCGTCGCCCTCGGGATGGTCGCCGCAGGCGGTGCGGTGCTGTGGAACGCCGTGCTGGCGCTGTCGGCCCCGGCGGCGACGGTGCAGGCGGCCCCCGTGGTGATCGTCGTGCTCGTGGGCTCGGCGGTGACGAAGCTCGCGATGGCGCGGTGGCTCCGGCGGGCCGGACGGACCCACCAGTCCCCCGTGCTGACGGCGGTGGGCATCGATGCGCGGGTGGACGTGCTCACCGCGGTCGTCGCGATCGTGGGCGTCGCCGGCGCCAGCGTGGGGGTGGGATGGCTCGACCCGCTCGCGGCGGCGGTCGTCGCGGTGGGGATCTTCTACAGCGGCTACGACGTCGTCCGCGAGAACGTGAACTACCTGATCGGTGCCGCACCACCGCAGGCGCTGCGCGAGGCGATCGTCGCCACCGCGCTCGAGTTCGAGGAGGTCCGCGGCGCCCACGACGTCATCGCCCACTACGTCGGCCCCCAGATCGACGTGAGCCTGCACATCGAGGTCGAGGGCGACATGACGATGCGGGCGGCACACCAGCTCGAGACGGAGGTGGTCACCGCGATCGGCGCGCTGCCTGCGGTCGACGACGTCTTCGTGCACATCGACCCGAAGGAGCTGGGCGAGTGGAAGCCCGATGCGGGGGTCGGCGGCGACGGTCAGACGGGCTCGCAGAACGCGTAGACCGGCCCCGGGGCGGTCACCTCGACGGTGAGGCGGTCGCCGACGGCGACGCCCGCGTCGGGCGCATCCTGGATGATGAGCTGGCGGTACGCATCGTCGCGGCACTTGAGCGAGCGCCCGGTGCCGGGCTCGACGGCGAGCACCTCCCGCTCGGTGCCCACCATCGCCTCATAG
>JAVLBV010000045.1:0-7944 GCA_031580685.1 Haloquadratum sp.
ACCGAGGGTGAGCGCACTCTCGGGCACCTGCGGCTTCGCCGCGGGGACCGGCGTGGAGATCTCCTCGACGACCTCGAGGAAGCGGATCACATCCGCCGCTTCCATCTCCTCGTCCTGGGGGTCGAGGGGGCCCCGGGTGTCACCGAGGCCCTCGTTGTGACAGTAGACGCAGTTGAAGTTGCATCGGTCCGTCAGCGAGATGCGGACCCCGCTGACCGCCCGGCCGTGTGCGTCCTCGAGCATGCGCTGAGATGACGGTGAGATGAGCATAAGTCCGGGGGCGACCGCGGCGGTGAGGTAACCACCCATGCTTACATCTGCGGGGCCTCGACAGAAACCTTAACCGAGCGACTTCCCGACGACGGGTATGGATGAGGACACCGTCATGCGGCGCCTGGAGACGGTGACCGACCCGGACCTGGATGCGGACATCGTGCAGCTGGGGCTGGTCAACGCCGTCGAGTGCGCGGGGACGGCTGTTCGGGTCTCCCTGGCGCTGGGAGCCCCCTACGCGCCGCATGAGACGGCGATCGGGCGGGCCGTGCGTGCGGCGCTCGCGGACGTGGCTGACACCGTCGAGCTGCAGGCCCGCCTGCCACCGGCGGTGCGTGACCCGGAGGTGCTGCCGGAGGTGCGCAACATCATCTGCGTCGCCTCCGGCAAGGGCGGGGTGGGCAAGTCGACGGTCGCGGTGAACGTCGCCGCGGGGCTGGCCGCCCTCGGTGCGGAGGTGGGGCTGTTCGATGCGGACATCTACGGCCCGAACGTGCCTCGGATGGTGGATGCGGGGACCGCACCGGAGGCGACCCCCGACCAGCGCATCATCCCCCCCGAGCAGTTCGGCATGAAGCTGATGTCGATGGCCTTCCTCGTCGGCGAGGACGACCCCGTCATCTGGCGGGGGCCGATGGTCCACCAGCTGCTCACCCAGTTCATCGATGATGTCGAGTGGGGGGCACTGGACTACCTGGTGCTGGATCTGCCCCCGGGGACGGGCGACACCCAGCTGACGGTGCTGCAGTCGCTGCCGGTGACGGGTGCGGTGGTGGTGACGACCCCGCAGGCGGTGGCGCTCGATGATGCGACGAAGGGGCTGCGGATGTTCGCCCGGCATGAGACGCCGGTGCTGGGGATCGTCGAGAACATGAGCGGGTTCACCTGTCCGGACTGCGGGGCGACCCACCAGATCTTCGATGCTGACGGTGGCCGGGCGCTCGCGGGGCATCACGAGCTGCCGTATCTGGGGGCGATCCCGCTGGACCCCGCGGTCCGCGCGGGCGGGGACACGGGCGCACCGGCGGTGCTGGAGGACGGGGAGGCGGGGACGGCGATGAAGCTGGTGACGGAGAACGTCGCGAACATGGTGGGCGTGCTGCATCGGCGGGCGGTCCGCCGCACCCGTGGGCGCAGCACCGCCGACGCCGGGGCGAGCGATGACTGAGGTGGCGATCGTCGGGGACGCGCCGGGGGTCTCAGAGCCGCTCGCCGATGTGTCGGTCGCCGACCCGCAGGCGCTGTACCGGGCGATGTTCGCGGACGTGCTCAACACGTGCGAGCGGTCGGGGGCGGACGTGCTGGTGAACGTGGGCCCGCCCGAGGCGCCCGAGGCGCAGGCGGCGATGGAGGCGTTCGTCACCGAGGAGGCGCTGGAGCCCGATGCGGTGCGGATCGAGCCGCAGGTCGGGGCGGACCACGGTGCGCGGGTGCACAACACGGTCGACCACCTGCTCGCGACGAGCGCGCACCGCACCGTCGGTGTCGTCTACCCGGAGCTGCCACTGCTGCGCCGGGCGGTGATCGATGCGGCGGCGATGCGCCTGCGCTCGGCGGAGGTCGTGATCGCCCCCGACACCACCGGGAGGGTGGGCCTCTTCGGCGTCGCCGAGCCGCTCGAGCTGCAGTCGCTGGCGGCTGCTGCGCCGACGCACACGCTGGTCGAGCTCGCGGCGGCGGCGGGACACACCGTGGCGTTCCTGGAGATGACCCCCCGTGTCCGCTCGGACGCCGCGCTGGCGCTCACCCGCCGGCTGCTGCAGGCGCGGGCGGCGGCGGGGGCGGAGCTGCCCCCGCGGACGACCGGGCTGTTGGATGTGGGGACACAACAGAGTTAATCGGCACCACCGAATCTCCCCGGATGCGGTGGGATGGCGGAGTGGACCAACGCGCCTGCCTTGAAAGCAGGTGGCCGAGAGGCCTCCTGGGTTCGAATCCCAGTCCCACCGGTGCGGGCGTGAACCCGCAATGTCCTTGTGCGCCGACGGTCTGCGGTGTGCCATGGAGTGGCCACATGACCCCGATGGGGAGGAGGGCTCTGAGGACGGCCGGAAGTACGGCCAGGCGGTGCTGGTCAAGAAGGTGGACGAGGAGGAGGACTTCCCCCTCGATGCGGCGGACTTCGTCGCCGCGTACGGGGATGACCCCGTGCGGATGGATGTCGAGACGGTCGTGTCGGTGCGGGAGATCTTCGAGCACGTCGAGGAGGAGACGTTCGAGGACCTCGTCGCGTTCCACGCGGCCGTCGGTGCGGCGATGCGACGGGGGCAGCTGCGCCACTACGAGGGCTGATCGAGCGGCTTCTCCAGGGTGCGCCTGCGCTCGCGGTACCCCGCATCCGCGTAGAAGCGGCGAGCCCGCGCGTTCGTGGTGAGCACCTCGAGGGCGACGTGGTCGGCCCCCCGGCGGGCGAGGGCGGCCTCGATCGCCGCGAGCAGCGCCGCACCGAGGCCCTCCCCGCGTGCGACCGGCTCGACGTACATCGCATCGACGACCCCGAGGGTGACGTCCCGCTGCAGTCCATCCAGCTCCTGATGTGCCATCGCGAAGCCGACGATCCGTCCTCCGCACTCAGCGACGACGACCAGCCCCACCGCGGTCGCCATCGCGATGCTGTCGGTGATCGCCAGCCGGTTCGGCTCCGCGAGCAGATGGGAGGCGTGCTCGCGCTGGTCGGCCGCGAGGGCGACCCAGCAGTCGACGACCGCCCCCACATCCGCGGGGGTCCCCGCACGGATCTCAGCCATGTGCGCTGTACCCCCGGGGGTGGCTAAGCCGTGTGGGACGGTCCGGACACACGCACCATTATTTAGCACCCCCTCTCAGCTGCACACGTGAATCTGCCCCATGGGAGTCGCTAGCCGGGTCGGGCATCTCCGCCGACGGGTGCCCGCACTGAGTGGAGAGGTCCTCGTCACCCTGCTGATCATCGGGTTGGTGGGTGACATCCTCCGCCGGTTGCTGGTGGGCATCATCGGCGGCCCGTATCTCGCATCGGTGGTGATCGAGGGGGTCACGATCGGGCTCGCCTACGGCCTCGCAGGGATCGGGCTGTCGATGACGTACAGCATCCTGAGCTTCGCGAACTTCGCCCACGGGGACACGATGACCATCGGCGCGATGAGTGGGTGGTCGGTCGCGTACCTCATCGGTGGCATCGGGACGGCGACGCTGGGCGAGCTGGTGCTGCTGGATGCGAACCCGGGGCTGTCGATCACCGCCAGCTTCGGCGTGATCATCGTGGGGGTCATCGCCGCAGGGGTGCTCACGGCGGGGCTGACGGTGCTCGTCGACCGGCTGGTGTACCGCCCGATGCGTCGGGCGGATGGGATCCCGCTGCTGATCGCGTCGATCGGGGTCGCCCTCGCGTTCCGCTACCTCGCGGCGTTCTTCTACGGCACCGATGTGATGGGGATCACCCAGCCATCGGGCAAGCTCGCACTGCTGCGGGTCGACGGCACCACGGGGATCGGGGTGCTCACGGCGAACCAGGGGGGCAGCGAGCTCATGACCGCCGGTGAGGTGGCGGGCTTCATCGCGCTGGGGAGCACGGCCGCCCCGACGGGGACGATCCTGAGTGTGACGCTGCACTCGGTCGTGCTGATCGTCGTCGCGAGCGTGCTGATGCTGGCGGTCCACCTGCTGCTGCAGCGGACGAAGATGGGCAAGGCGATGCGGGCGATGGCCGACAACAAGCCGCTGGCGCAGGTGACGGGGATCCCCACCGAGCGGGTGATCCGGCTGACGTGGATCATCGGCGGCGCGCTGGCGGGCATCGCGGGCTTCCTGATCGTGCTCAAGTCGGGGACCGTCTCGTTCAACTTCGGCTGGCGGATCCTGCTGTTCATCTTCGCAGCGGTGATCCTCGGGGGGATCGGCTCGGTGTACGGCGCGATCGCCGGCGGGCTGGTGATCGGGATCGTCGACTCGGTCGCGATCATCTGGCTGCCCAGCGGGCTGACGAAGGTGGCCGCCTTCGCCGTGTTGATCCTCGTGCTGATCGTCCGGCCCGAGGGGATCTTCCGGGGGGTGACGACCGCATGACGCAGACGGTCACGGGTGCGGTCACCGCGGCGATCCGCGAGCTCGTCGATGACAGCGACCTCCGGATGATCGGGCTGACGATCGGCGGGGTGTACCTCATCGCGACGGTGCTGGCGGTCGCCGCGGGCTACGATGTCGGTGGCATCGTCAACACGCTGCGGGCGATCACGGTCTTCGCGGCGGGCTACGGGATGCTCGTGCTGGCGCTGAACCTCCACTGGGGGTACACGGGGCTGTTCAACATCGGCGTGGCGGGGTTCATGGCGATCGGCACCTACGTGACCGCGATCCTCTCGGCCCCACCGGAGATGTCGCCGGGGGCGGGGCTGGGGCTGCCGATCCCGATCGCGGTGCTCGGCGGGATGCTGGCAGCGGCGATCGCGGGGGTGCTCACGGCGCTGCCGGCGCTGAAGATGCGGGCGGACTATCTGGCGATCGTCACCGTCGCACTCAGTGAGATCATCCGGCTGTCGATCAAGTCGCAGACGCTCGCGTCCGTCGAGGTCGGGGGGCTCACCCTCGGCACCGGTGGCGGGCGGGGCATCTCCTACCCTGCCCCCTCCGATGCGGCCACCTGGCTGATCGAGCTCATCCCCGGCGGCACGCTGCTGTACCCCGCCGGTGCGACGCTCGGGATCGCCCGCCCGGTGATGTCCGGGCTGGTGTACATGCTGATCCTCGTCGCGTTCACCGCGGCGTTCTACTGGCTGCTGGTGCAGATCGGGCAGTCCCCGTTCGGCCGGGTGCTGAAGGCGATCCGCGAGGATGAGCTCGTCGCGAGCGCCCTCGGCAAGGACACCCGCATCTTCAAGCTGAAGGTGTTCGCCGTGGGCTGTGCGCTGATGGGGCTGGGGGGGTACCTCTGGCTGGGCCGCTCGGGCTTCGTGAACGACCTGTCGTTCCGGCCGGACATCACGTTCTTCGTGTTCGTGGCGCTGATCATCGGTGGGGCGGGCTCGAACACCGGCAGCGTCCTCGGGGGGATCATCTTCTCAGGCGTGCTGTTCTACCTCCCGCAGTTCATCTCGCAGAACTTCGTCCGCGCGGCGCGCGCGCCGGACACGTTCGTCGAGGCGCTGTCGGGCGACCTCGCCGGGTACCTCGTGGCGAACATCTCGGCGCTGCGGTTCGTGGCGATCGGCGTGCTGCTGGTGTGGCTGATGCAGCGGCGTCCCGAGGGCATCCTCGGTCACCGGATGGAGGCCGCCGCGGCGATCGACCTGCGGGGTGGGCGGCCGGGGGGCCACGAGGATGACTGAGGGGGCACCGCTGCGGGTCGAGGACCTGCGGATGGAGTTCGGGGGGATCACCGCGGTGGACGGGACCTCCTTCGTCGTCGAGGAGGGGACGCTGACCGGGCTGATCGGGCCCAACGGGGCGGGCAAGTCGACCACGTTCAACTGCATCACGGGGGTGTACACCCCGACGGCCGGGCACGTCTACTTCCGCGGGGAGGAGATCACGGGGCTGGCACCGCACCAGATCGCCCGTCGCGGGCTGGTGCGGACCTTCCAGATCGCCCGGGAGCTCGAGGAGATGACCGTCTTCGAGAACATGATGCTCGCGCCGCAGGGCCAGCGGGGTGAGTCGCTGCTGGCGTCGGTCGTGCCCGGGCTGCGCGATGCGGTCGTCACCGAGGAGCGGGCGCTGCGCACGGAGGTGTGGGAGACGCTGGAGTTCTTCGAGATCGACCACCTCGCCCACGAGTACGCGGGGAACCTCTCCGGGGGCCAGCGCAAGCTGCTGGAGCTGGCGCGGGCGCTGATGACCGACCCCGACCTGCTGCTGTTGGATGAGCCGCTGGCGGGGGTGAACCCGACGCTGGAGAAGAAGCTGCTCGCGCGGATCCACGCGCTGCGTGAGGAGGGGTACACCTTCCTGCTGGTCGAGCACGACATGGAGGTGATCATGGAGAACTGCGCGCACGTGATCGTGATGCATCAGGGGCGGGTGCTCGCGGAGGGCGCGCCCGCGGCGATCAAGGAGGATGACGCGGTGATCGACGCGTACCTGGGGGAGCCCATATGAGCGCAGGACCCACCCTGGAGGTGCGGGGGCTGGATGCGGGCTACGGCGACCTGCAGATCCTCACCGACGTGGAGCTGCACGTCGACCCCGGCGAGTACGTCACGATCGTCGGGCCCAACGGGGCGGGCAAGTCGACGGTGATGAAGTCGATCGTGGGGCTGACGACGGTGATGGGTGGGTCGATCCACCTGGGGGAGACGGACCTGGCACCGCTGCCGACGGAGCAGACGGTGCACCACGGCGTGGGCTATGTGCCACAGACGGCCAACATCTTCACCGGCCTCAGCGTCCAGGAGAACCTCGAGATGGGGGCGTACATCCTCGAGGAGATACCCGCCGAGCGCATGGCCGCGATCTTCGAGCGGTTCCCCATCCTCGAGGAGCGGCGCAGCCAGCGGGCGGGGCAGCTCAGCGGGGGCCAGCGGCAGATGCTCGCGATGGGGCGGGCGCTCATGCTCGACCCCGCGATCCTGCTGCTGGATGAGCCGTCTGCGGGGCTCGCACCCGACCTGGTGACGGACATGTTCGACCGGATCGACGCGATCAACGCCGACGGCACGGCGGTGCTGATGGTCGAGCAGAACGCGAAGGAGGCGCTGCGGCGATGCGACCGGGGCTACGTGCTCGTCGACGGGCAGAACCGCTACATGGACACGGGGGCGGCGCTGCTGGCGGACGAGTCGGTCAGACAGGAGTTCCTCGGCGGCTGAAGAAAGAACGAAGGGTGTGGCGCGGGGCCTATGCGCCGAAGTCGATCGTCGAGGAGGTCTCGACGCCGTCTGCGGTGAAGCTGAAGATCTCGTAGGTGACCGACTGCATGTCCCCGTTGTCGTCGAAGTCGACGCTGGAGGATGCCCCCACGTAGTTGACCTCATCACCGGCGGCGACGGCGGCGACGGCATCGGCGAGCTCGGCGGGACCGTACTCGGTGCCGCCGGGGTTCGCGACCACACGCAGGTTGTCGCGCACGCCCACACCGGTGTTCTCACCCGCGGCGATGTTCGCGAGCATCGCGACCGCGGTCGCATCGTACGCCTGCGAGGTGAACACACCGGGCGCGTTGCCGTACTCGCTCTCGAACGCATCGCTGAAGAAGTCCGCACCGGGACCGGCTGCGGTGGGTGCGGTGCCGATGACGTTCGTCATGTCGCTGCCGACCTCACCGGGGAGGTTCGGGTCCTTCAGCCCGTCCGTGACGACGATCTCCGCACCCGTGTCGAACTCCGCGTAGTAGTCGCGGAAGATCTGGATCCCGGAGGCGGGGTACCCGATGATGACCATCATGTCGGGGTCGTCCGCGAGCGCCTCCTCGAGCCGCGAGGTGTACGACGGCTGCTCCTTCTCGAAGGCCACCTCCGCGGTGACGTCCCCGGCGAAGGCCGCAGCGAACTCGTCGGTCAGCGCCTGGCCGTAGTCGTTGTTGACGTACATCGCCGCGGCGCTGCCGGCGCCCAGCTCGTCGGCGCCCACCTGTGCGATGACCTGCCCCTGCAGGGCGTCCGACGGGGGCGTCCGGAAGATGAAGTCGTTGTCATCCAGCGTCGTCACCGTCGGCGAGGTCGACGACGGGGAGATCCCGACGACCTCGTTCGGGATGAA
>JAVLBV010000046.1:0-7923 GCA_031580685.1 Haloquadratum sp.
CCCGCGGAGATGAAGTGCGTCATCCCCCGATGACCCGCAGGGGCCTCGCACTGCTGGTGCTGGTGCTGCTCGTCGGCGCTGTCGGGGGTCGTCCTCGAGTCCGCACTGGGGCAGATCGTCCCGGGCATCGGGCTCACGCTGCGTGGTGACCCCCTCGGGGTGCTCTTCGGCGTCATCGCCAGCGGGCTGTGGCTGATCACCACGCTGTACTCGATCGGCTACATGCGCGGGCTCGATGAGCACGCCCAGACGCGCTACTTCGCCGCGTTCGCCGCGAGCGTGGGCGCGGCGTTCGGGGTGGCGCTGTCGGCGAACCTGCTGGCGCTGTTCATCTTCTATGAGGTGCTGACGGTGGCGACGTACCCGCTGGTCGCCCACGACCAGTCGCCGACGGCACAGGCCGCCGGTCGCAAGTACCTCGTGTACACCTTCGGTGGGGGCGCCGCCGTCTTCGTGGGCACCGCCGCGTTGTATCTGCTGACGGGGACGGTGGCGTTCACCCCCGGGGGCATCGCCGCGCTCGCGGCGGTGGAGGCGCCGGTGGCACAGGCGCTGTTCGCGGTGCTGATCGCCGGCTTCGGGGTGAAGGCCGCGCTCATCCCCGTGCACTCGTGGCTGCCCGATGCGATGGTGGCGCCGACGCCCGTCTCGGGGCTGCTGCACGCGGTGGCGGTCGTGAAGTCGGGCGTCTTCGGCATCGCCCGGGTGATCCTCGAGGTGTTCGGGCCCGCGCGGGTGGATGCGCTCGGGGTGGGCCTCCCGCTGGCGGTCGTCGCCGCGGTGACGATCCTCACCGCCTCGGTGATCGCGCTGCGGCGTGACAACCTGAAGCGCCGGCTGGCGTACTCGACGATCAGCCAGCTGTCGTACATCGTGCTCGGGCTGGCGCTGTTCAGCCCGGCGGCGCTGCTGGGGGGGCTGCTGCACATCCCCGCACACGCGTTCATGAAGCTCACGCTGTTCTTCTGTGCGGGGACGATCCACGTCGAGACCCACACCGACAACATCAGTGAGATGGCGGGCATCGGCCGGCGGCTCCCGCTGACGATGGGTGCGTTCGGGGTGGCGGTCGTCGGGATGGCGGGGCTGCCGCTGGTCGCGGGCTTCGTGAGCAAGTGGTACCTGCTGATCGGCACGGTCGATGCGGGGGTGCCGCTGTTCGCCGGCGTGTTCGTCATCAGTGGGCTGCTGAACATCGCCTACTTCTGGCCGGTGGTGTACCAGGCGTTCTTCGAGCGGCCCGACGCCGCGGACCGCAAGCCGATCATCACCCACCGGCTCGGTGGCGAGCCGGTCGCCGATGGGGGTAGCGCGGCGTGGGAGCGGCGCGCGCCGCGGGATGAGGCGTCGGCGTTCCTGCTCGTGCCGATCGTGCTCGCGGTGACGGGCGCGGTGCTGATCGGCATCGTCCCCGCCCAGCTCGGCCTGCTCGGCCTGCTCGAGCAGGTCGTCACCGCGGCGCTGGAGGTGGGCGCGTGATCCCCGTCGTCCCCGGGGCGGGGCTGCTGGTGGTCGCGGTGGTGGTGACGCTGCTGCCGCGGCGGCTCGCACATGCGGTCGCGGCGGCGGCGACCGCGGCGGTCGGGGTGTGGGCCGCGACGGTGCCGGCGGGGACGGTGGTGCCCGCCTCGCTGCTGGGCTTCGAGGCGGTGCTCGTGGCGGTCGACCCGATGAGCCGGATCATGGCGCTGATCTTCACGATCGCCGGCACCGCCGCGGTGGGGTACGCGGCGTTCACCGACGCCAGTGCGCGGCAGACGGGGTTCGCACTCAGCTACGTCGCGACCGCGCTGGGGGCGGTGCTCGCCGGCGACTGGCTCACGCTGATCATCTTCTGGGAGCTCATGGCCGTCGGCTCGACGCTGCTGGTGTTCGACCACGGGCCCAGCGCCACCCGCCCGGGCTTCCGGTACGCGCTGTACCACGCGATCGGCGGGTCGGTGCTGATGGTGGCGATCGTCTGGCACTACACGCTCGTCGGCAGCTTCCTCTTCGAGGCCGCGACGGGGATCGTCGGGACGGGCCCCCAGCTGCTGGCGCTCGTGGGCATGGGGGTGAACGTGGGCTTCATCGGGCTGCACACGTGGATCCCGAAGACGTACCCCATCCCCCACGTGGCCGCGTCGGTGTTCCTGTCGGTGTTCACGACCAAGACGGGGGTCTACGGCCTCGCGCGGGCGTTCCCCGACGGCCAGCCCGTGCTGATCGCCATGGGCGTGCTCATGGCGCTCGTGGGGGTGAGCTACGCGCTCATCCAGACGGACATGCGCCGGCTGCTGTCGTACCACATCATCTCGCAGGTGGGCTACATGCTCGTGGGCATCGGCATCGGCGGCGCGCTCGCGACCGCGGGGGCGTTCGCGCACCTGTTCAACAACCTGCTGTACAAGACGCTGCTGTTCATGGTCGCGGGGGTGGTGATCATCGCGACCGGCCGGCAGTCGCTCAAGCGGCTGGGGGGCATCGGTCGGGCGGTGCCGGTGACGACCGCGCTGTTCACCGTCGCCGCGCTGTCGATCACGGGCTTCCCCGGCTTCGCGGGGTTCATCTCGAAGGGGATGATCACCCAGGCGGCGAGCTACAACGGGTACCCGCTGGTGTTCTACGCGCTGCTGCTCGCGGGGGTCGGCACGTTCATGTCGTTCATCAAGTTCGGCGTGTACGCCTTCTGGCCGAGCGACCCCACGGCCGTCGAGACCACCCCCGCGCGGGGCCATCACGCGATCATGGGGGCGGTCGCGGTGCTGTGCGTGGCGATCGGCCTGCAGCCACAGCTGCTGTTCGATGTGCTGCCGGGCTCGGCGGCGACGGCGAAGCCGTTCACCGTGGGGCACCTCGCGGAGGGGGTCCTCCTCGCGGGGCTGGGCCTCGGTGGGTTCGTCCTCACCCGGGCGCCGCTGAACCGGCTCGTCGGGCTGGGGGATGTGGATGCGGTCACCGAGCCGGCGGTGTTCCGCCTGACGCACGGGGTCGTCCGGCTGGCCGCGGGCTCCTTCCAGCGGGTCGATGCGGTGGTCGTCACGGGGGTACGCCGCGCCAGCCGACTGCTCGGTGGCCCGGTGCAGTCGGGCCGCACACGGCTCGATCGGCTGCTTCCGACCGATGGTGCTGGCCTGCAGGTCGGGGAGGCGACGTTGGTCGTGCTCGTCAGCCTCGCGGTCGTCTCACTCGTCGTCCTCTGAGCGGGCGGTGACGACGGCCTCGACGATCGCCGCGGCGACGGTGGGCTTGTCGCCGGTGATCGGCGCATCCGCCCCCGCCCCGACGAGCCGCACGGTCGTCGTCTCCGCGCCCATCACCGACGCCTGGTTGGCCACGACGAACAGCGCCCCCGTCCGCTCGCGCAGCGTCTGTGCCTCCTCAAGCAGCGTCTCCTCGTCGGCGACCTCCGCCTTGAAGCAGACCATCGCGAGCTCCGGTGCGGCCGTGCGCACCGCATCGACCACCTTGTCGGTGGGCTCGAACTCCACGGTGAGGGGGCTGCCCGATTTGATCTTCGAGGCCGCCGCCTCGGTGGTGTAGTCGCCCACCGCGGCCGCGGCGATGAACAGGTCCGCCGTCGCCGCGGCCTCGACGGCCGCCTCGGCCATCTCTGCGGCGGTCTCCACCGCGACGACCTCCGCGTACGGCAGCGGCCCCCCATCGTGGATCACGGTGACGTCCGCCCCGGCGACGGCCGCCGCCTGTGCGACGGCCCGCCCGGTCGCACCGGATGCACGGTTCGTCAGCACGCGGATCGGGTCGATCGGCTCGCGGGTCGCCCCCGCGGTGACGACGACGTGCTCGCCCGCCAGCGGCTGCGCCCCTGCGGCACGCGCGACGGCGGTGACGATCGCCTCGGTGGTGGCGATCTTCGCCTTCCCCTCCGCCAGCACGGGGTCGACGAGGTCGATCCCCCACTCTGTGAGTGTCCTCAGCGCCTGCGTCGTGCCGGGGTGGTCGTACATGGGCGCGTGCATCGCCGGGGCGATGACCACCGGCACCCCCGCACCGATCGCCGTCTGCGCCGTCGTCGTCACGGGGGTGTCATCGACCGCGGCGGCGAGCTTGCCCACCGTGTTCGCCGTCGCGGGCGCGATGAGCAGCACATCGGCCCACCCGTCGGCACCGCACAGCTCGATGTGCTCGACCGCCCCCGTGATCTCGGTGATGACGGGTGCCTCGGTGGCGAACTCCACCGCCCAGGGGTGGATGATCCCCGTCGCATCGGCGGACATCACCCCCCGCACCGCGGCGCCACGACGCCGCAGCTCATGGACGAGCTCGACCACCCGCACCGCGGCGATCGACCCGGTCACCCCCACCGCGACGTGCGCACCCTCCAGCATACCCTGCGCTGGTGGGCGGGGTGGCATAACGCTGCTGACGACCCATACGCCTTTGCACCGCAGCCGTGAGGGCAGCGTGTGCAACAGTTGCGGGTGCAGACGCAGGTGGCCGCACCCATCGAGGAGGTGTACGAGACGCTGCTGGAGTTCACGCGCTACGCGCGGTACGCCGAACACCTCGAGCGTGTGGAGGTGCTCTCGGAGCCGCCGCAGGCGTCGTACCGCATGCACTTCGCGTGGTGGGTGCTGCGGTACGACCTCGACTCGACGGTGACCGAGACCGACGCACCCACGCGGATCGGCTGGACGATCACCCGTGGGCTGGAGGCGGAGGGCGCCTGGTCGCTCGCGGCGGTCGATGCGGCGACGACGGCCGTGGAGTTCGATGCGGTGTATGACCCCCACTCGGCAGACGTGGGGGGCCTCTCGCTGCCGGCGTTCGTCTCGACGGGCTGGCTGATCGAGAAGATCAAGCCCGCGCTCGTCGACGAGGCGGAGGGCATCGTCGCCGCGATGGTCGCCGACATCGAGGGAGCGCCCCGTCCCGTCGACCTGACCGTCGAGACCGACACGATCGACGCCTGAGGGGGCGACCAACACAGATTTACCCCGCGACCGGGCAGCCTGTCACATACGGCGCATGCGAGCTATCATCATCGGAGCCGGACAGGTCGGCTCACAGATCGCGGAGGACCTCTCTGGTGAGCATGATGTCACCGTGCTCGATACGGACCCCGCGCGGATCGATGAGCTGAATCACGACCTCGATGTGCTCGCCCAGGAGGGGTCGGGGACGGACGCGGCGGTCCTCGATGAGGTCGAGGTCGACACCGCGGACATGGTGATCGCATCGACGGACTCGGATGAGACGAACCTCGTGATCGCGGGCACCGTCAAGTCGCTCGCGGATGCGTTCACGATCGCCCGGGTCAAGCAGGAGGGCCCGTACCGGACCTGGGAGCGGAACAGGAACGCCTTCGGGGTCGACTTCATGGTGTGTGCGAACCTGCGGACCGCAGACGAGGTCGCCAAGGTGATCGACCATCCCTCAGCCCGGGATGTGAAGACGTTCGTCGATGAGACGGTGGAGATGATCGAGGTGGAGCTGGAGGAGGGGATGGAGCTCATCGGCATGACGGTGGCGGAGGCGGATGAGTACGACCCCCTGACGTTCGCGGGCATCCTCCGGGACGGAGAGGTGAAGATGCCCAAGGGCGACATGGAGCTGTGTGCGGGCGACCACCTCGTGCTGATCGGGCCCCCCGAGGCGTTCGGCACGTTCGACGCGGCGATCCGAGAGGGGCGAGGGCTCACGGGTGATGTGATCATCGCTGGCGCGACGGAGATCGGCCAGAAGGTCGCACAGAAGCTGTCGTCGGAGCATGACCACATCGTCCTGATCGAGCCCGACGAGGAGCTGGCGACCGAGGCGGCGGAGGAGCTGGCGGAGACCGTGGTGATGGCGGCGGATCCGACGGATAAGGACGTCCTCGAGGAGACCAACGTGGGCGAGGCGTCCGTGGTGATCGCGACGATGCCGTCGGATGAGCGCAACCTGTTGGTGTCGCTGCTGGCGAAGCGGATCGGCGTCGAACGGACGATCGCGGTGATCGACCGACAGGAGTACCTCGAGCTGTTCGAGGAGGTGGGGATCGACCAGACGATGAACCCCCGGGAGATCGTCGCCGAGGAGATCTCGCGCTACACCCGGGATGGGCCCGCCGAGTCGATCGCCTTCCTGGACGCCGACCGTGCGGAGGTGATCGAGATCACCGCCGGCGATGACTGCCAGCTGGTGGGGTTGCCGCTGCACACGTACGAGCAGGAGGTGGGGGCACGGCTCGTGGTGGGGGCGATCGTCCGCGACGGGGAGTACATCACCCCCCGTGGGGATGCGGAGATCGCCGTCGGTGACCAGGTGGTGCTGTTCCTGGACACCGCCGACCGTGAGATGATCGACGCGGTGCTGTGATCGCGGTGTGCCGATGACACGGGTCGACGTCCTGGCCGCACTCGGGCTGTGTGGACAGGTGCTCCGCCTGTTGGCTGCCACGCTGGCGCTCCCACTTGTCGTCGCGGTGTACTACGGCGATCCCTGGGTGCCCTTCGTGGTGACTGGGGTGGTCGCGATCGCGGCAGGGACGGTGCTCGTCAAGCTCGCGGGTGACCGGGAGGTGGGCGCCGCGGAGGGACTGCTGATGGTCGCACTGACGTGGCTGCTCGTGGCGGTGGTGGGCGCGCTGCCGTATCTGATCGCCGCACACGGGATCGGACCGTGGGTCGCACCCACCACGCCCACGTCGACGCTCGGGTCGCCCGTCAACGCGCTGTTCGAGTCGATGAGCGGCTTCACCACGACGGGTGCGACGGTGCTCGGGCAGATCGACACGGGGGTGCATGGCCATGCGATGCTGCTGTGGCGGCAGCTGACCCAGTGGCTCGGTGGCATGGGGATCGTCGTCCTCGCGGTGGCGATCCTCCCCCAGCTGTCCGTCGGGGGTGCCCAGCTGATGGCGGCGGAGGCACCCGGGCCGACGCTGCAGAAGCTGACCCCGCGGATCCGCGAGACCGCCCTGGCGCTGTGGAAGATCTACGCGGCGATCACGGCGATCGAGATCCTGCTGTTGCTTGGTGTGGGCGCGCTGAATCTGGACCCCGCGATGACGCCCTACAACGCGCTCACCCACGGCCTGACGACGATGCCGACGGGGGGGTTCTCCCCCGAGGCACGCTCGATCGAGGCGTTCTCGATGGTCACACAGCTCGTGATCATCCCGTTCATGTTCCTCGCGGGCACGAGCTTCCCGCTCATGTGGCACGTGCTGCATGAGGGACGCTCGGCCTTCGACGATGTCGATGAGTTCCGCAGCTACGTCCTGACGCTCGTGGGCGTCACCGCCATCCTGAGCGTCATCCTGACGATCGCGACCACCCCCGCCACCACCACGATGACGGCGGTGGTCGATGCGACCTTCCAGGCGCTGGCGATCGTCACGACGACGGGGTATGCGAGCGTCGACTTCGCCGCCTGGCCGATGGGGGCCCAGGTGGTCCTGCTGGTGGCGATGTTCATCGGGGGCTCGACGGGGTCGACCGCGGGGGGGATCAAGCTGCTGCGGTGGTACCTCATCATCAAGGCGATCCGGCGGGAGCTGTTCACCTCGACGCATCCACGCGCCGTGCGGCCGGTCCGGCTCAACGGCGAGCCGGTCGATGAGGAGGCCCTGCAGGGGGTGCAGTCGATGACGCTCATGTACCTGGTCGTCTGTGCGGTCGGGATCGCCATCATCGCCATCGACGTCACGCGAGCGGGCGTGTCCGCGACGGGTCTCGAGCTCGTGAGCGTGGGGGCGACGGCGATCGGCAACGTGGGGCCGGCCTTCGGTCAGTTCGGCCCCATGGGCTCGTTCCTGGCGCTGCCGGTGGTCTCGAAGCTCGTGATGATCGCCCTCATGTGGTTCGGGCGGCTCGAGGTGATCCCGGTGCTGGTGCTGCTGACGCGGACGTTCTGGCGCAGCTGATCAGCCCGCGGCCTCGAGCGCCCCCGCGACCCGCAGCACGGCGACCTCATCGAACGCCGGGCCGATGACCTGCG
>JAVLBV010000047.1:0-7603 GCA_031580685.1 Haloquadratum sp.
CGCATCGGCGCGATCGTCTCCGGCGACGCGGCGCTGACGGTCCACAGCCGGTCGCCCGGTGCGATGTTGTACCGCGGGGTGTACCCACCGTCGGTGCGCAGGGTGGCCCCGAAGTGCCGCTCGAGCGCCTCGGGGTCGCTGAACAGCGATGTCCGCCCACACATGGTGTACCACAGCCACCGCGGTGGTTTGAACCCACGCGTTCGCGCGGACTTCCGGAAACGCCACGCCGTCGCTTATCGGGGCAGCCACCCGCCCATCGGTATGGCCGCAGACCACCCCCGCACCGCAGCCGCACAGAACCGGTCGCTGCACGCTGCCCCATCGGCCCCACCACAGCTGCTGCCCTCGCTCGATGCCGGGGTGACGCTGCTCGACATCCGCGGCGGCCGGGGGGTCCCGGTGGTCCAGTCGCTCGTGCTCGACCACCTCCTCACCGCCGGTGGCCCCATCGTCTGGCTGGATGCGACCGGCATCGCGACGACGACCACGATGGCACAGCTGGCGCCCAGTCGTCGGTCGCTCGAGCAGATCCACGTCGCCCGCGGCTTCACCGCCACCCAGCATCATGCGCTCGCGACCGCGCTGCCCCCGATCGACCCCACGCTCATCGTCGCCCCGGCGGTCGATGCGATGTACCGTGACGCCGATGCGTTCGGCCCGCAGACCGCCCGCCGGCTGCTCGCGCGCACCCTCGCGGCGCTGGCGGGGCACGGCGCACCGGCCGTGCTGCTCACCCGCACCGCCGCGGACCGCTTCGCCGCACCCGTCGCCGCCTGTGCGCAGCACCACCTCACCTGTGAGCTCACCACGATGGGGCCGCGCTTCAGCGGGGACACGGCCACCACCCTCGTGTACCCGACCCCACATGCGGGCGTCTACCAGACCACCCTGGCGTACTGGCAGCAGCTGCTCGATGCCCGGGCACGGGCGGTCGGGGCCGACCGCACCACCCCGACGCAGCACACCCCGCCGGCGCCCGCACCCGACCCGATGGCCGATGCGCTCACCGCAGCGGGGTGGTGAGCGTGGGACGGACCAACCCCACCTACCGCGACACCCTCACCGCACTGGAGCAGCGGTGGGGGGCGTACCGCCGCGGGCTGCGCGCGGATGACCAGCCACACTTCGACCGGCTGTTCGCCCACGCGCGGGCACACGCCGACGCCAGCGGCCTGCTGAATCACCCCCGCCCGCTGGTGCCCGCGCTCATCAGCATCGCCCTCGAGCAGGAGCAGCAGATCGCCGCGCTCGAGGCCCGCCTCGCCGCGCTCGAGGACGGGTGAGATGGTCTTCCACATCGACCATCTCGACGACGGCCGCCTCGTCCGCTGGCGCCGCACCGCCGGGGGCGTCACCCACACGGTCGACCACGGGTACACCCCGCGCTTCTACGTCGGCCCGCGTCGCGCGGGCGCATCGCTCGACCTCCGGCGGCTGCTCAGCGCCTACGAGCAGCACCCGCACGTCGCCGGGGTCCGCCGCGAGCAGCACCGCATCGGCTTCCGAGACGACCCCTCGCCGGTGGTGGCGGTCGATGCGACCCACGTCGAGCACATCCCCACGCTCGCCCGGCTCGCCCACGACCATGCGGCGGCCCCGGTCGGTGATGTGGCGTGCTACAACGTCGACCTCTCGCGGGAGTTCCGCTACTGCCTCGAGACCGACACCGACCCCACCCCCACCCGCCCCCTGCGACGGTGCACGCTCGATGCGGAGCCCACCGCCCTCGGCGACGGCCCCCTGGAGACGCTCACGGTCGACGGCACCACCGTCACGGGGGCGACCGCGATCGCCGCGGCGGTCGCCGACACCCTCACCGCGGTCGACCCCGACATCCTCGTCTGCTCGACCGCAGCGGTCATCCCCGCGCTCGCGGCGCTCGCCGACCGCATCGACCACCCCGACCTGCGGCTCAGCCGCCTGCCCGACGCCCCGGTCCAGCAGCTCGCCGGCCGCTCGACGTACGACAGCTACGGCCGCGTGGGCCACTCCCCCGCGCGGTACAACGTGCCCGGTCGCGTCATCATCGACCGCGCGAACACGTTCTTCCACCGCGAGACGAACCTCGATGGGATGGTCGACCTCGTCAGCCGGTCATGGAAGCCGCTGCAGGAGCTCGCGTGGGCCTCGATCGGCAACGTGCTCACCGCGATGCAGATCCGTGCGGCCACCGCCCGCGACGTGCTGACGCCCTGGCACCCCTGGCGGCCGGAGTTCTACAAGTCGATGCGGACGCTCCACGCCGCCGACCGGGGTGGGTTCATCTTCGCGCCCGACCCCGGCTTCCACGAGACGGTGTACGAGCTGGACTTCTCGAGTCTGTACCCCAACATCATCTGCACGCACAACATCTCGCCCGATGTGATCCGGTGCGCCTGTCACGCCGACCGCAGCGACGTCCCCGAGCTGGGGTACGCCGTCTGCGACCGGCGGGGGTACCTCGTCGACGTCCTCGCGCCGCTGATCGCCGACCGCGATGCGATCAAGGCGGAGATCGCCGCCCTGCGCGCCGCGGACGACGCCGACCCCGACCGCCTCACCGAGCTGGAGGGTCGCTCCAGCGCCCTCAAGTGGATCCTCGTCGCCTGCTTCGGCTACCAGGGGTTCAACAACGCGAAGTTCGGGCGCATCGAGTGTCATGAGGCGATCAACGCCCACGCCCGCGAGATCCTGCTGACGGCCAAGGAGCAGCTCGAGGCGGGCGGCTGGACGGTCGTGCATGGGATCGTCGATTCCATCTGGGTCACCCCCCGCCCGGGCGCCGAGCAGACCGACCTCGAGACGGTCGCCGCGGCGATCTCGGCGGCGGTCGGCATCCGCCTCGAGTACGAGGCGGCGTACGACTGGGTCGCGTTCGTCCCCCGGACCGACGGTGCCGGGGGGACCCTCACGCGCTACTTCGGCAAGCGCGCCGACGGGTCGGGCTTCAAGCTGCGCGGCATCGAGGCACGCCAGCGCTCGACCCCGCCGCTCATCGTCGACCATCAGCACGCGTGCCTCGAGCGGCTCGATGCCACCCGCGACCCCGATGCGGTGCTCGCGCTGCTGCTCACCCAGATCGACCGCCTCGCAGCCGGGGTCGACCCCGCCGACCTCGTGATCCGCACGCGCGTCTCACAGCCCGCGGCCGCGTACACCCAGCGGACCCACACGGTCGCCGCGCTCGAACGGGCCGCCGCTGCGGGCCTCGCGGTGCACCCCGGCCAGGACGTGCGCTTCGTCGTCGTCGACGACACCGCCGACAGCGCCGACCGCGTCGCGCTCGCACACGAGCCGATCGACCGGTACGATGTGGGCTTCTACCGCGAGCAGCTGGTGCGGGCGACCGCCAGCATCCTGCGGCCGCTCGGGATGGACGCCGGGGCGATCCGCGCGGCGATCGCCGACACCCGCGAGCTGCCACTGAGCCACTGGGGCGATTATTAACTGACGGCGAAGAAGTTGTGAAGCATGGCGTAAGAGACCCCCCTCTTCTCGCAGTGCTGTTCATATCTTCGGGACCCGTACCGGGGCCAATGGCAGACGGGCATGCGGTCGCCGCAGACCGGACCCTGCAGCTGTCGGTCCCCTCGATGGACTGTGCCAGCTGTGCGACCACCGTCGAGGCGGCGATCGCGCGGGCGGCCCCGGCCGCAGCGCCGACGGCCCGCCCCGCCAGCGGGACGGTCCGCGTGCGGTATGACCCCCTGGAGGTCGACCGGACGGCGATCCGCTCGGCCGTCGAGGCCGCGGGCTACCCCGTCACCGACGAGACGACGACCGGCACCATGCTGGCGGCCGGGCGCCAGGAGGTCTGGCGGAGCCGTCGGGCGGTGCTGACGGCCATCGCCGCCGTCGGACTCGCGGTGGGGATGCTCACCGAGTGGGTGATCAGCCCCGCCATGGGGGCGGTGCCGGTCGCGGAGGTGGCGTACCTGGTGGCGACGCTCACCGGCGGGGCGGTGATCATCCGTGGTGGGCTCCGCTCGGTGCGTGAGCTGACGATGGACATCGACCTGCTGATGTCGATCGCGATCGTCGGTGCATGGGTCGCGAGCCTCGCATACGGGGTGGGGCTGTACTTCGAGGCGGCCACGCTGGCGGTGCTGTTCAGCATCGCCGAGCTGCTCGAGCGCGCCTCGATGGAGCGCGCACGCGGTGCGCTGCGGGCGCTGGCGGCGCTCGTCCCCGACGAGGCGCGCGTCGAGACGCCCACCGGCACCGAGCTGCGCCCCACCGCGAGCGTCGCGGTGGGCGACCGCGTGGTGGTCCGCCCCGGGGAGAAGCTCCCGCTGGATGGGCGGGTCATCGACGGGAGCTCCGCGATCGACCAGTCGACGATCACCGGAGAGAGCGTGCCCGAGGAGGTCGCCCCGGGGGACGCGGTGTACGCGGGGACGCTGAATCACACCGGGGCGATCACCCTCGAGGTGACCGCCCCTGCGGCGGAGTCCACCATCGCGGAGGTGACCCGACTCGTGGATGCGGCACAGCGGGGCGACACCGCCGCCGAGCAGTTCGTCGACCGCTTCGCCGGGCTCTACACCCCGGTCATCGTCGCCTTCGCCGCGGTCACCATGCTCGCCGGCCCCACCCTCCTGGGGGTGACGCAGTCGACGGCGATCGTCTACGGCCTCACGCTGATCGTCCTCGCGTGCCCCTGCGCGTTCGTGATCGCCACGCCCGTGTCGGTCGTCTCCAGCATCACCGCCGCCGCGCGCGAGGGGATCGTCATCACCGGGGGCGTGCACCTGGAGACGCTGGCGGATGCGACGGTCGCGCTGTTCGATAAGACGGGGACGGTCACGACGGGTGTGCTGTCGGTGACGGACGTGGTGGGCTTCGATGGGACCGACCCCACCGAGGTGCTCGCCGTCGCCGCGGCGATCGAGTCCGACAGCACCCACCCGATCGCGCGGGCGATCTGGGCGGCCGGGGATGCGGCGGGGCTGCAGCTGCGTGCTCCGACGGCCGTCGAGAGCACCACCGGGGTGGGCATCGCCGGTGTGGTGGGCACCGAGCGGTACCGCATCGGCAAGCCCGATGCGTTCGCCCTCGAGCGGCCTGCGAGCGTCACCCCGCTCGATACCGCTGCGATCGACGGCCCCGTCGAGCGGATCGACCGTGACGTGGTCGCCCCGCTGGAGGCGGCGGGCAAGACCGTCGTGCTCCTCGCGGACAGCAGGGGCCCCGTCGGTGCGGTCGCGCTCGCGGACACCCCTCGCCCCGACGCTGCGGAGACGATCGCCGCGCTCGGGCGGTCGGGGCTGGGGACGACGGCGCTGCTCACCGGTGACAACGAGCGTGCGGCCGCGGCCATCGCTGCGGCGGCGGGGATCGACACGGTGCATGCGGGGCTGCTGCCCGATGAGAAGCTCGCGCTCGTCGAGGCGTATCAGGCGGACGGTGCGACGGTGGTGATGTTCGGTGACGGCGTCAACGACGCCCCCGCGCTCGCCGCCGCGGACGTGGGTGTGGCGATGGGCGCGCGTGGCACGGACATCGCCATCGACGCGGCGGACATCACGCTGCTGGATGACGGGTTCGCACAGACGGGCCGCCTGCGGCGACTGGCCGTCGCGACCCGCCGTGTCATCCGGCAGAACATCGGCGCCGCGCTGCTGGTGAAGGCGCTGCTCGCGGTGGGGGTGCCCTTCGGTCTCGTCCCGATCTGGGCGGCGGTGCTGATCGGTGATGCGGGCATGACGATCGCGGTGACGTCGAACGCGCTGCGGCTCCGGTCGGTCAGCTGAGCAGCGGGGTCCCGTCCGCCCGCGGTCCCAGGGTGGGGCCGTAGGGCCCCTCGGTGGCGGTGATGGGCCGCCGCAGGCGGTAGTCTGTCGAGCGCTCGACGGGCCGTCGCCCCACCGCACGGATCATCTCGACGTAGCGGTCGAAGCTGCGGAACTCCCCGTGTGCGCCGCCCGCGCGCTTGGTGATCTCCTCGGAGAGCACGGTGCCCATCAGGTCGTTCGCCCCGCACGACAGCAGCTGCAGGGCGCGCTCATCGCCGTACTTCACCCACGAGGACTGGATGTTGGGGATGTTGTCGAGGAACAGCCGGCTGACCGCGATCATGAGCGCATCCTCGGCCGGCGCTGCCCCGCCATCGACCATCCCCCGCTCGAACAGCGGCGTCTGCTGATGCACGAACGACAGCGGCACGAACTCGGTGATCATGCCGAAGCGGTCCTGCAGGTCGCGGATGACCCCGAGATGCATCGCACGATGGCGCTCGTTCTCCACGTGCCCGTACATGATCGTCGCCGTGGTGTGCAGCCCCGCCCGCATCGCCCCCTCCATCGCCCGGACCCACTCGGCGGAGTCGATCTTCCCCGGGCAGATCACCGCACGCACCTCATCCACGAGGATCTCCGCGGCGGTGCCAGGTACGGTGTCCAACCCCGCCTCCCGGAGCCGACTGTACACCTCCTCGTAGCTCCAGTCCGTGCCGCGTCTGGCGTGCGCCGCCTCCTCCGGCGTCATCGAGTGCACATGCGCGCCCGAGGCCGCCATCGCCGCGATCTGCTCGGTGTACGTCCCCGGGTCGGTCGCGTACGCCGCGGGCGGCCGGTAGGTCACCCCCGGCGCCTCCCCCTGTGCCTCGAGGATCTCCCGGTGCTCCGCATCCAGCGCGAAGGCGGGGTGCAGCCCCGACACGGAGGTCACCTCGTACACCCCGCGGTCGACCGCATCAGCGACGATCGCTGCGGACTCGGCGGGGGTCTTCGTGAACCCCGCACTCTCACCGGTGTACCCCGACTCGAACTCGTGGGCGGGGTCCTTGAAGTTGCAGAACAGACACCCGACCGTGCAGGCGGTCGTCACGTTGTTGTTGATGTTCGCGACGAACGTCACGTCCTCACCCACCACCTCCGCGCGTCGTGCATCGGCGACCGCGAGCACCTGCTCGAACCGGACGGGGTCGATCCCCGGTCGGTCCGTCCCCGTCGTCAGCAGCTCGAGTGCATCATCGACGTCCAGCCGGTCCCGCGCACGGGCCTTCTCGAGGGCGTTCTCAAACGACTGCTCGCTCGCCACCGGATGCACGGCATCGAGGGCGGGGTCGGCCATGGCTGTCCGAGCGCCGCGTCTCGAATAACCGTTGGCATCACGGCAATCCCCCGCGATGGGAGGCTTCATGTCCCCCGTCCGTCAGGTGTGCTCACACGATGGTGCCGACCGGCGGGATGGTGTTCATCTTCCTGCTCGTCGGCCTCATCATCCTGCTGTTCGTGACCCAGGCGATCCCGATGGCCGCCACCGCGGTGGGGGTGATCGTGGTGCTCGTCATCGCAGAGCCGCTGACGGGCGTCGATGTCGCGACGGGGCTGTCTGGCTTCGCCAACCCGGCGACGGTGACGATCGCCGCACTGATGATCCTGAGCGAGGGGGTGCGACGCACCGGTGTGCTGGACCGGCTCACCCGGACGCTCGCACGCCGCAGCACCGGTGAGCGCGGGGTGGACCTGCTCGCGACGGTGGGGGTGGTGGGGCCGCTGTCGGCGGTGATCAACAACACCGCTGCGGTGGCGATCATGCTCCCGGCGATCGTCGACCTGGCCGAGCGGATCGGTCGGCCCCCCTCGAAGCTGCTGCTGCCGCTGTCGTACGCCTCGAT
>JAVLBV010000048.1:0-7586 GCA_031580685.1 Haloquadratum sp.
GTGATCGAGCTCGCCCAGCTGGAGCGGCGCGCGGCCGCTGCGGGGGCGACGGTCGCCGCCGACCATCGGGCACGGGCGTCGATGCGGGCGGCGCGCAGACCGGACGCGAAGCTGATCGACAGCTCGCTCGCAGACCCCGAGGGGTTCGACCTCCGTGCGGACCCCGACGAGGCGGCGCCGCTGGCGGCGGATGACCCACATCTCGCCGAGGTGCGTGCGGACCTCGGTGCGTTCGCCGCCAGCGTGGGGCCGCTGGACCCGACGGCATCGCCTGCGGCGGACCCCCTCGAGCCGATGGATGCGGCGGCACAGCAGCGGCTGCGCGAGCTGGGCTACCTCTGACCGGTCACATGAAGTCGGCGATGCCGGACTGCCGGTTGTGGTCGTTCTCGAAGACCGAGTCGATCGTCGCCGCGAGCACCTCCAGGCGCTGGGTGGTGTAGGGGCGACAGCCGTAGGCCTCTGCGACGTGCATCGCGGGCTCGAGGTACTTGCGCACCGAGCCCTGGTGGACGGTGAGCGTCACGCGACCGCCGCACTCGCGACAGCTGCCCGACAGCGGCATGCGCCGGTACTTGCGCTCACAGTCGATGCAGCGGCTCTCCTGGCTCGCGAACGCGCGGAGGTTGCCGATGAGATCGGGCAGGAAGTGCCCCTCGATCACGCGCTCGGCCACGTCGGTCGCATCCACCGCCCGGAGCTTCCGTGCGAGCTCGAGCTGGGCGTCGGTCTTGTCCATCATCGACCCCAGCGTCTTGTACGCCGACAGCGCGGGACCCGCTGCGATGTCGGCGGTGTCGTGGGTGTGCGCGAAGTGCAGCTCGTCGTCTGCGGCGATCGCATCGCCCGCGAGCGCGAGGGCGTCGACGACCGCATCGGGGGGTGCACAGCGGCGCGTCGCCTCGTACACCGACAGCGGGTACCGCGGCATCACGTCGATGTTGTGCGCCTCATCGTCGATCTCGGTGGGGTCGATCCGCGAGGACATCACGAGGGGGGCGTCCATCGAGCCACCCCGCCGGTCCGGCAGGTACGACCGTGAGAAGTTGAGCAGGCCGTCCATCAGCAGCATCACGCAGTCCTCATCGCCGTCGCAGTTGCGCCGCTTGGCCGCATGGAAGAACGGGTGGGCGTACCCCACCGCGGCGCTGGTGAAGCCCACGATCCGCCCCACGACCGCGGCGGAGGTGTGCGGCGCCATCCCGAAGACCAGCTCGCCGACCAGATCCGCACGGTCGTCGACCTCGTAGAACGGCGCCATCCCGTAGAACCGCTCGAGCAGGTCGTCGACGAAGTCGGCCGTCCGCATGAGGTACTCCGCCGCGCCATCGGAGAGGATGATGTCCTGCGTGCGCAGCGCGACGAGCTGGTCGTCGAACTGCAGCGGCTCCCCATCGAGCGCGTGCGAGTACCCCAGCGCCTGGAAGCCCGCGGCGGTCATCTCCAGCTCGCTGGGGCGCACCGCCGTCACCGGCAGGTCCGTCATGTCGTAGCGCACGGTGCCGTCTTTGAACACCGAGACGTCGTGCTTCGCGCGGAGGATGCCCTTCTCCAGCGGTTCGGGGGTCTTCGCGGCGGAGCTGAGCCCACGGACCCCCTTCAGGATCTCGAAGCTCGTGGGGCGCTCATCGACCGCCGCGAGCGCAGCGCGGAGGTCGCGGGCGACCGTCACCGACTGCGGCTGGACGCCGTCGATGCGCCGCTCACAGCTCGGGCAGACCCGCTGCCCACCCGCGTCGGTCCGACCGGGGTGCCCACAGTGCGGACACGCCGTCACCGGTCGCGTGCGGTCACCGCAGTCGGGGCACTGCAGATGGTACGTCGTGGCGGCACACTGCGGGCACTCCCGGGTGCCCACCGCGACCGGCACCCCCGCATCGATGCTGGCCTCCGTCGCCGCGGCGGCCTCGACGATGTCGCGCTGGTTGCCGCCGCGGTCATCCAGCGGGTACAGCACGTGCACCGGCGGGACGAGCTGGCGCCGCTCGGACTTCTCGGGCCGGCCCATCCGCACGCCCACCCGGGTGGGTGCACGCTCGCGGATCGCGAAGGGGGCCAGCTCGTTGACCGCGCGGATCGCATTGGCGCCCGCGTCGTACGCCCGCGCATCCGCCGAGGGCGATCCGCCGTCGTGGGCGAGCGACGCATCGAACCCCAGCGACCGCACGAACGGCCGCCAGATGGGGATGGTGAGCCGCTCGGGCCCCTGGTGATGCGCGATCAGCAGCCGCTCGAGGATGCCGGCGACCCCCTCCCCCCGCGGCAGCTGCAGTGCCGTCTCGACGCGGTCGAACACCGCAGGCAGCGCGGGGTCCTCGGTCAGCTCACCCCCGGCGACCACGCGCACGAGCAGCTCCAGCTCCTCGACGCTGATGTCGTGCCACAGGTAGGTGTACGCCGGATGCAGCGGCGCATCGTACGTGTCGGCCCACTCGAGCGCCTGCGCGGGTGTGGGCTGCGACAGCGAGACGTGTGGGTCGTCCGTGAGCGCCTGGATCGGCGCGCCCGCGGCGGCGAGCTCCTGGAGCCACCACTCGACCGCCCAGCCCGCAGGCGCCAGCGGCTGGTTGTTCTCGATGAACTCCCCGATGTTCACGAGGTACTCCCCCAGGTCGAGCACCGCATCCACCCCGGTCCGCAGCTCGCGGGCGGTCGTGGGGTCGTCGATCCGCAGGACCGACCCGTCCGCCAGCCGCACCGTGGGGCCCTCGATCGTGTCGACGGGGACGACGCCGGCGGCCTTGCCCGGTCGCTCGGTCTTGATCTGCGTGCCCGTCGCGAGGAAGTCGTCGGTCAGGTGCATCGTCGCCGGATGGATCCCCGCGGTCGCGAAGCCGTGGTTGCGCGCGCGGCCGTACCGCAGGCGGAGCCCGCCCGGGGTCGACGGGTGGCCGATCACCGGGCGGCCGGCGATCAGGTCGCGGAGGTACTTGCTCGCGGGGGCGACCCGGGGGGGACCGGCGGGGGTGTCGATGGTCGCCTCCGGGGTGGGCCCTGCCGGCTCGGCGGTCGCATCGGCGGACAGCGCATCCAGCCAGGGCCAGGCGACCTCCGGCAGCTGGGCGGTGTAGCGCTGGATCTTCCGCGTCTTCAGTGCGATCCCCTCGGCGAGCACGAGACACATCCCACCGCGGGCGGCGTTCGTGTCGATGCGCGGGAGGTCGCGGTAGCCCGAGACCTCCGCATCCTCGGTGGGCTCACCGTCGAGCATGATCGGCAGATGCTGGGCGATGTGGCGCGTCTCCGCATCCGACGGGGAGTACTGCAGCCCCTTCTCACGGTCGTACAGCCCGACCTCCTCGACGTACCGCTCGACCTCCGCATCGGTCGCCCGGTACGCGCCGATCTCCAGCAGCGTCCGCGCGTAGTCCGCGACGAGCACCGACAGCGCCTGGGCGGTCCCACCCGCCGAGCGGATCGGGCCCGCATAGTAGATGTTGACGAACTCGGTCCCATCGCCCGCGGGGACGAGCTCGACACGGTCGATCCCCTCGATGGGGGCGGCGACGACACCCTCGGTCAGCAGCGCCACCGCGGTGCGCACCGCCCCCTCGATCACCGCCGCCGGCGAGTCGAACTCCCCGACGGTGCCGTCGACGAAGTCGGTCACCAGCGCGAGTGCGGCCTCCTCCCGGCTGTGGGTCCCCTCGAGCGAGCGGATGCGCGTCGCCAGCCCATCGATCGCGAGCAGGTTCTCCACCCGTTCGGCCATGTCGGTCGCGATGGGGATCTCCACGGCCGTCGAGGGGTCCCGCCCCTGTGCGCGCGCCTGCTCGGCGACCCGCATCGCCGCGGCGAGCCGGTTGTCGATCGTGGTGTGGTACGGATCCGAACTCACGCGTTCAGCCACAGATCGAGCCCGGTCGGGGCATGATGCTGTCGCTCGAGGGGGGTCTCATACACCTGCATGTGCAGCTCGCCGGCGAAGACGGTCGCCTCATCGAGGTGCCCCGCGACGGTGGTCCCATCGGGGCGGCTGAGCACCATGTGGGTGTGCGCGAAGGGGGCGCCATCGAGCATCGCGATGTTGCCCACACACGAGGCCACCTCCAGGTGCTCATCGACCGAGAAGCGCTCGTACGTCTCCGCCTCCTGGTCGTAGAACGCGAGCGTCGCCTCCTGGACCGCCCCCATCCCGGTGAACCATGCCGCTGCGATCCCACGGTCGGCCGCGTACGCCTCGATCGACCCGCGCCAGGGCTGGTCGGTCTCGAGTCGGCACAGGAGCGTCTCCGTCGGTGTCGCACCACGGGTGTGCATACCACCGGTCGCGAGCCGCGACCCATAAAATCGTCCGGTCTATGCGGTGATCGTCCGGTACTGCTCGGCGAGCTTCGCGGCGGCGGCATCCAGCTGCTCGCGCTCGGTCGCATCCAGCTCCCACTCGAGCACGCGCTCGACACCCCCCGCGCCCAGGCGGACGGGCACGCCGAAGCCGGTGTCCGTATGGCCGTACTCGCCGTCGAGGACGACCGATGCGGGCAGCACCCGCCCGGTGTCGCGCACGATGGCCTCGACCATGTCGGCCACGCCGGTGGCGGGGCCCCACTGCGTCGACCCCTTGCGCTCGATCACATCCATCGCCGAGGCGGTCAGCTGCTCGAGCAGCGCCTCGCGCTCTGTGGCGGGGAGGACGGGGTCGGCGCCATCGATCCGCAGCTTCGAGAACACCGGCACCTGCGCATCACCGTGCTCGCCCAGGATCGTCGCCTGCACGTTGCGCACCGGGACGTCGTACGCCTGGCTGATCACGTACCGGAAGCGCGCGGAGTCCAGCCGGCCACCGAAGCCGATCACCTGCTCGCGTGGGCGCTCGCCCACCTCGTACAGATGGCGGTTGAGCAGGTCGACGGGGTTGGAGGTGGTGATCGAGACGAACGAGTCGGTGTGGGCGGCCAGCTGGGTGCCGATCTCCTCGATGATGGGGGCGTTGTCGCCGGCGAGGTCCGTCCGGGACTGCCCGGGCTGGCGGGGGATCCCCGCGGTGATGACCACCACATCCGAGCCGGCGGTCGCGGCGTAGTCGCCCTGCCGGACGGTCGTGTTCGCATCGTAGGCGATCCCGTGATTCGTGTCGGCGGCCTGTCCCACCGCCTCCTCGGCCTTGCTCGGGATGTCGACGAGGACGATCTCATCGACCACGTCGCGGAGTGCGAGCGCGTATGCAGCGGCCGCACCGACGGTGCCCGCAGCCCCCACAATGCTAACTTTACTCATACCACCTGAGCGGCGTCGCGGTGGCTGATTAAAGACTTCGAATGTGGCCCCCGACGGCCTTTTTCCCTCGCCTCACGCATCGGGGTGCATGAGCGAGTTCGATGAGGAGGCCGAGCGTGCGCGGCTGCGCGAGCAGCTCGAGCGCGACGAGCAGCGGCGCGCGGAGACCGAGCGGATGAGCGAGCTGCTGCTGCAGGGGGCGACGATGACGAACCACCACTGCGGCGAGTGCGGCGCGCCGATCTTCCGGCATGAGGGCCAGCTGTTCTGCCCGACGTGCGAGACGGTGGTCGAGCAGCCCGATGCGCCGAGGCGTGGCCCGCAGGATGACGGCTTCCCGACCGAGCCGGCGGAGGAGCCCGCCCCGGGGGTGCACGGGGATGGGGACCTCAAGACGGTGATCGCGACGCACCTGCGGCTGGCCGCAGAGAGCACCGACCCCCAGAAGGCGCGGGCGCACATGGAGGTCGTCTCGCTGGCGGTGGAGACGGCGGGCCGGCTCGGCTGAGGCTCAGACCCCGAGGTGGTCGATGATCGCCGCCAGGTCGTTGGGCACCGGCTCGGGGTCCGCGCTCGCGGCGAACGCCGCGTCGGGGTCCTTCAACAGGTGCCCCGTCGTGAGACAGACCACGTCCTCGCCGGTGTCGACCTCGCCCGCCTCGACGAGCTTGCGCAGCCCCGCGACGGAGGCGGCGGAGGCGGGCTCGACCCCGATGCCCTCCTCGGCGAGCGCCCGCTGTGCGGCGGTGATCTCCGCGTCGGTCACCCGCGTGGCGGTGCCGCCGGTCTCGCGGATGCCGGGGATCGCCTTCGGCGCGTTGACGGGGTTGCCGATGCGGATGGCCGTCGCCCGCGTCTCGACGTGGTCCCACCGCTGGATCGTCGACCACCCGTTGGCGACCGCCTCCGCCAGCGGTGCGGCGCCCGCCGCCTGCACCCCCGTGAGCTTCGGCACGTCCTCGACCGCGAGCGCACCGGACTGGACCAGCTCACGGAACGCCTTGTACAGCGCGGAGGTGTTGCCCGCGTTGCCCACGGGGAGGACGATGCGGTCGGGGTAGCGCCCGTACTGCGCCTGTGCCTGCTCGAGGATCTCCAGGCCGATCGTCTTCTGCCCCTCCAGGCGGAAGGGGTTCACCGAGTTCAGCAGGTAGACGATCCCCTCCTCGCCCAACAGCTTGACCAGGTCCAGACAGTCATCGAAGTTGCCGTCGACCTCGAGGATCCGCGCGCCGTGCAGCGCCGCCTGGGCCACCTTGCCCGCGGCGACCTTCCCCGCCGGCAGCAGCACGAGCGTCTCCATGCCCGCGCGGGCGCCGTAGGCCGCGAGCGCGGCGGAGGTGTTGCCGGTCGACGCGACCGCGAGACGGTCGACGCCCAGGCGCTTGGCCACCCGCACCCCGACGGTCATGCCGCGGTCCTTGAACGAGCCGGTGGGGTTCATCCCCTCGTGCTTGATCCGCAGGCTCCCCACGCCGATCGACGCCTCCAGCCGCGGGGCCGCATGCAGCGGGGTATCGCCCTCGGGGAGGCTCACCCCCTCGGCGAACGGCAGCGCCGCAGCGTAGCGCCACACGCCCGATCCGTGGAAGTCTGCGAACGTCGGCAGCTGCGCATAGCGCACCTCGAGCAGGTTGCCGCGGTCGCTGAGGTAGCGGATCTCATCGAAGGGCGCGTACGCCTCGTCCGTCTCGATGTCGGCGAGCCACACCCCATCGGTGGCCTCCGGCGGAGCGGTCGGTGCGGGCGTCGACAGCGCGAGACTCATCGACGGCGGTTCGGCGGGCACGTCAAAAAGCGGGAGGGTTCTGCAGACGGCTCACAGCGACCCGTCGAAGGCGTCGATCTCCGCGTGCATCGTCGCACACCAGCGGTCCAGGCCCTCATGCAGCTGTGTCCGCACCGTCTCGTGGTCCGCGGGGATGTACTGGTAGACGTAGCCACCGGTGTCCAGCAGCCGACGCTCGCGGCGGACGAGCCCCTGCTCACGCAGCGTGGTGAGCGACCGGTTGACCGTGCTGCGGTCGCGGTCGAGGATCCCCGCGAGCTCGTTGACGGTGCTGCCCGGGGCGCGCTGCAGCTGGGTGAACGTGCGGAGGTCGTGCTGCTTGATCGCGAAGACCTGCTCGAGCACCGCGTGGAGGTCCATCGGCATCGCCTGCCGGTGCAGCTCGTCGCTCATCACCTGGTGGTGGATGACAGGCGGGCATAAACACCCCCGCTCAGCCGGGCTGGGTGTACCCCATCGACTCGATGCAGGTGATCATCTCCGCGGGGTCGGTGTGCCGATGCAGGTTCGTCGGGGTGCTGACACAGCGTGAGGGGCGGTACGGGGTGGCCGTCGTGGATGTGGTCGAGGGGACCGCAGG
>JAVLBV010000049.1:0-7451 GCA_031580685.1 Haloquadratum sp.
GGGCGCACCAACTACCGCGGGCTGGTGCACATCGCCGACGGGGCGCACGATGCGTCGACGTCGGTCGAGTGTGACGCGCTCATGTTCGACAACCGGTCGACCTCGGACACGATGCCGTACATGGAGATCAACGAGTCGACCGTCGACGTCGCGCACGAGGCGACGGTGGGGAAGATCGGCGATGAGGACATCTTCTACCTGCAGTCGCGCGGGCTCGCCGACGATGATGCGAAGCAGCTGATCGTCTCGGGGTTCATCGAGCCGATCACCGAGGAGCTGCCGATCGAGTACGCCGTCGAGCTCAACCGCCTCGTCGAGCTCGAGATGGAAGGGAGTCTGGGGTGAGATGTCCACAGGACTGACGACCACCCTCTCCCCGGAGGTGGTCAGGGAGCTGTCGACAGCACGCGATGAGCCGTCATGGCTGCTGGAGTATCGACTCAGCGCGTTGGACGCGCTGAGTGAGCTCCCGCTGCCTGATGTGATCCAGACGCCCGGTCGGCGCTGGACCGACCTCGAGGCACTGGAGTTCGAGACGCTGGTCGACCCGCTCGAGCAGTCGGATGAGACGGTGCGGACGGGTGATGAGGGGGTGGACGTGCTGTCGTTGCGTGACGCGCTCGAGGAGCATCCGGATGCAGTGCGTGCGGCGTTGGGGGCGACGGTCGACCCCGCGGAGAACTACCTCACCGCGCTCTCGGCGGCGCTGTTCACCACCGGGACCGTCGTCTACGTCCCACGCGGGGTTGACGCGACCGACATCACGATCGATGCGTCGATGCGGTCACGCTCGCTGTTCAGTCACACCCTCGTGATAACCGAGGAGAGCTCGTCGGTGACGATCGTCGAGTCGATTGAGACCGCCGCAGATGCGGACCCGCAGGATGCGCGGTACTTCTCGAACATCGTCGAGATCGCAGCAGGTGAGAACTCGTACGTCCAGTACGGCTCGTTGCAGACGCTCGATGCGGACACGTACACGTATGCGCTGAAGCGTGCGGTCGTCGACACGTACGGGACGGTCAACTGGGTCGAGGGCAACTTGGGCTCACGGTTGACCCGCTCGGATGTGGAGACGCTGTTGACCGGCGATGGGTCGGAGACCCAGATCGTCGGGGCGTTCTTCGGGACCGCCGACCAGCACTTCGATGTGAACGCACGTGTGTGGCACCGCGCCGAGCAGACGACCGCGGATCTCGTCACGCGTGGGGTGCTCGATGATGAGGCCCGATCGGTGTATGAGGGTGTCCAGAACGTGGGGATCGATGCGTGGAACACCTCCTCGTATCAGCGCGAGAACACGCTGATGCTGTCGGATGATGCGGAGGCGGACGCCTCCCCGAAGCTGATCATCAACAACCACGACACGGAGGCCTCCCACGCCGCGTCCGTGGGGCAGGTCGACCGCGAGCAGCTGCTGTACATGCTCTCACGGACGATCCCCTACCGGCGCGCACGCAACATGCTGGTGCACGGCTTCTTCGTACCGGTGCTCGATGAGATCGCGGTGGACGCCTTCCGCGAGGACCTCGAGGCGGGCATCCTCGACCGGCTCCGCTGAGCAGCCCCCACCATCGGTATCTTTACACCCGTCAGTTGCGCCGTGTGTACTGTCATGCGCGAGCTATTCACACTGTGGAAGGACACCCGGATGATCCTCCTCGTCGCGGTCGTGGCCGCGGTGTACGCGGCGGTGCTGCTCCCGTTCAAGGTGTTCACCATCCTGCCGGGGCTCACGGAGATCCGACCGGCGAACGTCTTCCCGGTGATCTTCAGCCTCATGTTCGGGCCCGCAGCCGCATGGGGCGCGGCGATCGGCAACCTCATCGGCGACATCTTCGGCGGCACCTTCGGCCCGGGCTCGCTCGGGGGGTTCGTGGGGAACTTCTTCTTCGGTCTCGTCGGCTACAAGATCTGGGGCAACCTCCGGGGGATCTCCAGTGGCTCGGTGCCGGACTTCCGCAGCGAGACCGCCCGACAGCTCATCGAGTACATCATCATCGCCGTCGCCGCAGCGGCGGTGTGCGCGGCGATCATCGCGTGGTGGGTCGACTTCCTGGGGCTCGTCCCCTTCGCGGTGATCGGTCCGATCATCATCACCAACAACGCGATCGCGGCGATCATCCTCGGGCCGCCGTTGCTGTACCTCACCTACCCCCGGATCGCCCGGATGGGCCTGCTGTACACCGACATCATGCCCGAGGAGGACATCGACAGCGCCGGTGGGGCCGCCGGCATCGGGGCGCTGGTGCTCGTCGTCGTGCCGCTGGTGTGGCTGGCGGTCGGGGTGTACGCCGGCTTCGCGCCCGAGTCGGTGACGCAGGCGGCGATCGGGGCGGTGCTGTTCGTCATCACCGTCATCGGCGCCTACCTCGCCCGCGATCGGATGAGCCAGTCCACCACACGGACGCTGTGACCGCGCCCATCGATGCGCGCTGACCCGGCCATCGCGCTCGCCGACGTCACGTTCGCGTACGGTCCGGATGAGCCGACGGTGCTCGAGGGCGTCGACCTGACGATCCCGCGTGGGGCCGTCACGGTCATCGTCGGCGCCAGCGGTGGGGGCAAGTCCACGCTGCTGTCGATGCTCAACGGGCTGATCCCGTCGTTCATCCGGGGGGAGTTCAGCGGGTCGATCCACGCGGCGGGGACCGACCTCACCACGACGCGCACCAACGCGGTCGCCGACCGGATCGGCATGGTGCTGCAGGACTACGAGGCGCAGCTGTTCGGGACGTCGATCACCGCCGAGGTGGCCTTCGGCCCGGAGAACCTGGGGGTCGACCCCGCGGAGATCGATGCGCGGATCGACCGCGCACTGGCGCTCGCGGACCTCGACGCGATCGACCGCCGGCGGCCCCCCTCCGCGCTGTCGGGCGGCCAGAAGCAGCGGCTCGTGATCGCCGGGGTCGCGGCGATGCAGCCGGAGGTGATGATCCTCGATGAGCCGACGAGCGATCTGGACCCCGCGGGGACCGAGGCGCTGTTGGCGGTGCTGCAGCGTGTGCAGGGGTCCTCCCCCGCGGCCGACTGGGCCGGCCCGGAGACGGTGGTCATGGTCACCCATGCGGTCGAGGAGGCGATCGGTGCGGACCACATCATCATGCTCGCCGACGGCGGTGTCGCCGCCAGCGGCCCACCGGAGGTGGTGCTGCGCGATGCTGCCGCGCTCCGTGCGGCGCGGGTGGGGGTGCCCCCGCTGGTCACGGTGTTCGATGCCTTGGGCATCGACCGCGAGGCGCTGCCACTGCGGCCACAGGCGGCGGAGCAGCTCGTCGACGCGGAGGGGTTCAGCTACGACCCCACGGCGCTCTCTGCGGGCGCCCCGGCGGGGACGGGTGGGGACACCGGCACCGAGCTCTTCGCCCTCGAGGGGGTCCGCTACGCGTACGCGACCGACCGGGAGCCCGTGGTCGCCGTCGATGCGGTGGACCTGCAGATCGACCGCGGGGCGTTCATCGCGCTGATCGGCCACAACGGGTCGGGGAAGTCGACGCTGAGCAAGCTGCTGCACGGGCTGCTCGAGCCCGCCGCAGGGGCGGTCACCCTCGACGGGGCGCCGCTTGCGTCGTATGCGGCGAGCGAGCGGGGCCGCCGCATCGGGTACGTCTTCCAGAACCCCGACCACCAGCTGTTCGCCGAGACCGTCCGTGATGAGGTCGCCTTCGGCCCGGCGAACTTCGGCTACAGCGGCAGCGAGCTGGATGAGCGCGTCGTCGCGGCGCTGGAGACGGTGGACCTGCTGTCGCTCGCCGATGAGGACCCGTTCAAGCTGTCGCGTGGGCAGCGCCAGCGCGTCGCGCTCGCGGGCATCCTCGCGACCGACCCCAGCTGCATCATCTTCGATGAGCCCACGACGGGGCTGGATGCCACCCAGCACGGGCAGTTCATGGAGCTGGTGGGCCGGCTGAACCGCACCGAGGGGCTGACGGTGATCATGATCACCCACGACATGGAGACCGTCGCGCGCTACGCCCCGCGGGCGGTGGTCATGGATGCGGGGCGGGTGGTCTTCGACGGGCGGACACGCGCGCTGTTCGCCGACCCCGCACTGCTCGCGCGGTACCAGCTGCGTGCCCCGCAGGTGACACAGCTGGCACATCGGCTGGCACCGGATGCACCACCTGCACTCAGCGAGCGGGAGCTCATCACCGCGTTGGGAGGGCCCCGATGAGCCAGGCGTACGCGCCGTTCGTCGACCGCGACACCATCGTCCACCGGCTGGACCCCCGGGCGAAGCTGGTGGGGATCTCCACGCTGTTCGTCATCGCGTACGTCTTCTCGAACCCCCTGGTGATCGCGGTCCCCGCGCTCATCGCGCTGGCGCTGGTCCTCTCCGTCGGGGGCTACCGGAACCTCCGGCGGGTCCGGGTGATCGTGCTCGCGCTGTTCGTGGTGGGGTTCGTGGTGTGGCCGGTGTTCCTCGCCCCCGGGGGTGCGGTGCTGGTGGCGGTGGGGCCGGTCGTGCTGACCGAGCGCGAGGTGTACATCGCGCTGGGCCGCTCGCTGCGCATCGTGACGTTCATCCTCGGGGGGCTGGTGTTCGTCTCGACGACGACCACCGAGGAGCTGGTCCGTGGGCTCCGCCAGCTGGGGGTGCCGTATCCGATCTGCTTCGCGGTCGGCACCGCCCTGCGGCTGTTCCCGACGTTCATCGGTGCGGCCGGGACGGTGCGGCAGGCACAGGCCGCGCGGGGTGCGGACGTCGGCGGGGGGTCGGTCCGTGAGCGGCTCCGGGGGTTCATCCCCCTGCTGATCCCCGTGTTCATGACCGCCTTCCGCAACATCCAGACGCAGTCGATGGCGCTGGAGGCGCGGGGGTTCGACCCCATGGGGGGTCGCTCGTTCTACGGGGACCTGCGCTTCCAGCGCCGCGACTGGCTGCTGACGCTCGCCTCCGTCGGTGTGATGGGCCTCGCCACGCTCGCGGCGGTCCAGGGTCTCGGCCGGATCTAGAAGCTGGAGCCGGCGTGCTCCCAGTCCTCACGGTACGCCTCCTGCGCACGCGTCGGACGGTCGATCTGGATCCCGAGCGTCTGCAGCTTGCGCTCGGCGATCTGCCGGTCGACCCGGTCGGGGATCGCGTACACGCCCGGGCTGAGCCGGTCATGCCGTGTGGCGACCTCCCGGCCGGCGGCGAACATCATCGCATGCGTCGTGTCGATGACCTCTGCGGGGTGACCGCGGCTGTAGGGTCCCGTCAGGTTCACGAGCCGCCCCTCCGCGAGCAGGTGGACGCTCCGGCCATCGGGCAGGTGGTACGACCGCACGCCCGGGGTGGGTACGGAGGTGCCCGTCGCCATCGCCTCGATCCCCGCGAGGTCGATCTCGACGTCGAAGTGGCCCGCATTCGCGAGCTGGGCGCCGTCCGGCATGCGATCGACGTGCTCTGCGCGCAGCACCTCCCGCGTGCCCGTCGTCGTGATGAACAGCTCCCCGATCGGTGCTGCCTCGGCCATCGACAGCACCCGGTGGCCGTCCATGTGCGCCTCCAACGCCTTGCGGGGGTCGACCTCGGTGACGATCGTCTGTGCACCCAGCCCCCGGGCCTTGCGGGCGACCCCACGCCCGCAGTAGCCGTATCCTGCGATGACGACCCTCGTCCCCGAGAGGATGGTGTTCGTCGAGATGGCGATGTTCGCGAGCGCGGACTCACCCGTCCCGTGGACGTTGTCGAAGTGGTGCTTCATCGGGGTGTCGTTCACCGTGAAGCACGGGAACGCGAGCACCCCCTCGGCGTCCATCGCCTCGAGGCGGGTGATCCCGGCGGTCGTCTGCTCACCACCCCCGAGGACCCCCTCGAGGACATCCGGGTGCGCCGCGTGCACCTTCGCGATCAGCTCACAGCCATCATCGAGGATGATCTCGGGCCGCTCGGTCTCCAGCAGGGTGTGCTGTGCATCCGCGAACTCCTCATCGGTCATCCCCTCCCAGGCGTAGGCGGTGATCGCATCCTGGGCATCGAGCGTGTCGACGACATCTCCGTGTGTCGACTGGGGCTCACTCGGGGTGAACGCGACGGACGCCCCCGCTGCGGCGAGCGTCTCGATGAGCACGCCGCTTTTGGCCTCGAGGTGCGTCGCCACCGCGACGGTGAGCCCGGCGAAGGGGGTGTCCGTCGCATGCGCTGTCGCCAGCGACTGTAGCACGGGTGTGTTCGCTCTGGCCCAGGTGAGTGCGTCGGTCTCAGACATCACCTCCCTGTCCCTGGCCGGGGAGTTGAATCATCCGCTCTGGGGGTGCCGCAGCCCTTCGGTCAGGGGCTCACGACCTCGAAGCCCCACGTCACCTCGGTGGGTGCGGTCGCGGACTCCTGCTCGATGACCACCGACGTGCGCGCCGCGATCGCCTCCCGGGCTGTCACCGGGACCAGGGGGTCCGCCCTGGGTCCGTTGACCATGACCACCCGCTCGGAGTGTGCCTCCCCTGGCCCCAGCTCCCCCCACTGGTAGTCCATCGTCATCGCGAACGGGTCGGCGAGCTGCCAGGCCCGTTCGTCGGGGTCGTAGCGGAGCTGCTCTTGCACCCCCGCCTGCGGGTAGGTCCCGAAGGGGGCATCCACCTCCGCCACCCAGAACAGCGCCCGTCGACGTTCACCGTAGCGCAGACCACCCATCGCGTCCGGATTCGAGATGGTGACCCGCAGCGTCAGCGGTGTGGTCTCCGTCGGTGGGCGCTCGACCTCCACCGCATAGTGGACCGCCGACGGCTGTGGGTCCATCCGCACCGACAGGGCCGGATCGGTGGGTGCATCCGCGCACCCCGCCATCGCGAGCGCGCCACAGGCACCGGCCGACCGGAGGAATCGCCGTCTGTGCATGCTTCGGTGAGGACACTCCGTGCGCATACCGCTTCGGGTCACCGCGCCCGGCAGGCGTGCGGGCGACGCGCGGGGGCTGGGTCCACAGCACGGGTGCGCACCGTGGCTGAAGGGGCGTCTGTCCGCCTCAGCGGCGATCGGCCGTCCCGATGACTTTTCATAGCGACCGAGCCGACCTCGGACGAAGTCCCGTGGTGTAGTGGCCAATCATGACGGCCTTTGGAGCCGTCGACGGCGGTTCGAATCCGCCCGGGACTACTGCCTCATCGGCCTCTGAGTCCGGGGCTTGGCGGTAGGCGTGCCGATGGCCCCCTCTGTGCCGCATCCGTCCATCGTCGAGCACCCGCTGGCCGCTCTGGCGGCATCTGCACCCCTGCGACCTCCGTGCGCGCCTGGAGGCCCCCACAGTTATATCATATATGAGATGTCGCGATACCAAATCTCCGGTCGGTGGCCCCGCCGGTGCCGTCACCGGGGCGCCCCCCCACCCGTGGGGTCCTCACACACGTGGCGGTGCGCGCCCACCTCGGGCGGGCGATCGGCCACCGCGACCACCCCCGGCCGCTTCGCTCTGGGGTGTGGTCTGCACGGGTGTCCGCACGGCTCAGCTCAGCGTGCGCTGCACCACCCC
>JAVLBV010000004.1:0-47697 GCA_031580685.1 Haloquadratum sp.
CGCGTTGAGCCGATCGAGATCAAGCGCACCTACCGCTACCTCGTCGGTGAGCTGTCGCTGACGATCCCCCCGACCGACCCGATGGAGTACGTGGGTCGGCTCTCCTCCGCGCTGGAGGTCTCCGAGGAGACCGAGCACGAGGCGCGACAGCTGATCGAGATCGCCACCGCAGCGGGTGTCCACAGCGGCAAGCACCCGGTGGGTATCGCCGCCAGCGCGCTGTATGCGGCGGGACGGCTCTGCTCAGAGGAGCTGACACAGTCAGCGATCGCCGAGGTGGCACAGATCAGTGAGGTCACCATCCGGAACCGGTACAAGGAGGTGCTCGCCGCGGCCGAGGCGGTCCGCTAGGCAGAATCGTTATTCCCGGGCGGTCGGTAGCATCGGTGATGCGAGAGCAGGTCGGGGCCGACGCGTTCACCGAGCTGTCCCCGGCACTCCGGGCGGCCCTCAGCGACCGGGGGTTCGACCACCCCACCCGCCCCCAGGCAGCGGCGATCCCCACGCTCGTCAGCGGCGCACATGCGCTGATCCTGGCACCGACGGGCACCGGCAAGACCGAGACGGCGATGCTCCCCGTCTTCGATGCGATCACCGCCACACCCGCAGCCGATCGCACGGGGATCGCGGCGCTGTACATCACCCCGCTGCGGGCATTGAACCGCGACATGCGCCAGCGGCTGGAGTGGTGGGGCCAGACGCTGGAGGTGCGGATCGATGTCCGCCACGGTGACACCACCCAGTACCAGCGGCAGAAGCAGGCGAATGACCCCCCTGATGTGCTCGTGACGACCCCCGAGACGCTGCAGGCGATGCTGACGGGGTCGAAGCTCCGAGAGGCGCTCAGCGGGGTGCAGCATGTCGTCGTCGATGAGGTGCACGAGCTGGCGTCGGCGAAGCGCGGTGCGCAGCTGACGGTGGGGCTCGAGCGGCTCGAACTGCTCAGCCCGGATTTCCAGCGGATCGGGCTGTCTGCGACGGTGGGATCGCCCGCAGAGGTCGCCCGATTCCTCACCGGTGACCGACCGTTCGAGGTGATCGATGTGGATGCGGGGATCGCCCTCGACCTGACCGTCGAGCGGCCCACCCCCACCGCAGATGACACGACGCTCGCGGGCACCCTCGCGACGGACGAGCAGGTGGCCGCGCAGGTCCGGCGGATCATCGAGATCGTCGAGGCGCACACGTCCACGCTCATCTTCGTCAACACCCGGCAGGCCGCCGAGGCGCTCGGGTCACGGTTCAACCTGCTCGATGCCCCGATCGCGGTGCATCATGGGTCGCTGTCACGGTCGGTCCGCATCGACGTCGAGGACCGCTTCAAGAGCGGGGCGCTCGCGGGGCTGGTGTGCACCTCCTCGATGGAGCTGGGGATCGATGTCGGGAGTGTGGATCACGTGATCCAGTACGGCTCGCCCCGCCAGGTGGCGCGGCTGCTGCAGCGCGTCGGCCGTGCGGGGCACCGCCAGGACCGCACCTCTCATGGGACGATCATCGCGACGGAGCCCGATGACATCCTCGAGGCGATGATCATCGCCCGCCGGGCGCTCGCGGGGGCGGTCGAGCCTGCGCACATCCATCACGCCAGTCTCGACACGGTCGCCAACCAGGTCGCGGGTGTGCTCATGGATGTGGGCTCTGCGCGCATCCCCGACCTCCATCGGCTGCTGCTGCAGGCGTACCCGTTCCGTGAGCTCCGCGAGGAGACCCTGCGGGAGGTGGTCGAGGAGCTCGGTCGCAACCGGGTGATCTGGGTGGATGCTGACGCGGACCGTGTCGAGACGTCCGGGGGGACCTGGCGGTACTTCTACGCCAACCTCTCGATGATCCCCGACGAGGAGACCTTCGCGGTGCGGGACCTCAGCGGGCGCACCCAGATCGGCACGCTCGATGAGCGGTTCGTGATCAACTTCGCCGAGCCCGGCGCGTCGTTCATCCAGCGCGGGGAGATGTGGCGGATCAACGACATCGACGAGGAGGAGGGGGAGGTGAACGTGACGCCCATCGAGGACCCCGCGGGTGAGGTGCCCTCGTGGACGGGTGCGGAGATCCCGGTCCCCGCTGCGGTCGCCGCCGAGATGGGCGAGCTCCGCCGCGAGGTCGCCCAGGGCGTCGCCGCCGACCGCCCCGAGACCGCGCTCATCGCCGGACTGCAGGCGACGTATCCGGCGTCAGATGCGGCGATCACCGCGGCGATCGCGCCGATCGTCCGCCAGGCTGCGGAGGGGCTGCCGGTGCCCACCGCCGACCGCCTGATCCTGGAGGGGACACGCGGGACGATGGTGCTCAACAGCTGTTATGGGCATCGGATCAACGAGACGCTGGCACGGCTGGTCGCAGCCCTCGTGGGCCAGCTGACCGGCTCGTCGGTGGGCGTCGAGGTCGGCCCGTACCGCATCGCCTTCGAGCTGCCGCGGGAGGCGCGCCCGAGCGACATCACGACGGTGCTCCTCGAGACCGATCCGGCGCACCTCGCGGCCCTGCTGGAGCTGGCGATCAAGCACTCGGAGGGACTGAAGTTCACCGTCGTGCAGGTCGCGGCGAAGTTCGGGGCACTCAAGCGCTATCAGGGCCGCCAGCGGTACGGCGCCGACCGCCTGATCGACGCGCTCGAGGGCGGCGCCATCTACCGGGAGGCGGTCCGGGAGATCTTCCATGTCGACCTCGCGGTCGAGGCGGCCGCGGCCCTCCTGGAGCGCCTCCAGACGGAACAGGTCGCCTGTGAGACCATCGGTGAGCGGACCCCCCTGGGCATCGGTGGGGACCGCAGCGGGCGGGACCTGATCGTCCCGGGGAACGCTGATGCAGGGGTCATCGCCGCGATCCGTGACCGGATCGCGGGTGACCGGGTACGGCTGCTGTGTCTGCACTGCACCGACTGGGAGCGCACCCAGCAGGTCGACCGGGTGGACGAGCAGCCCGAGTGCCCGCGGTGTGAGGCGACGCAGATCGCCTGTCTGAACCCGTGGGACGAGGAGACACCCGCCGCGGTGCGGAGCGCGGACCCCGACGCGGACGCACGCAGACAGATCGAGCGGGCGTACCGCTCGGCGAGCCTCCTGCAGGCACACGGGCGGCAGGCGGTCATCGCCCTGGCCGCGCGTGGTGTGGGCCCGCAGACCGCCGCCCGCATCATCGGCCGCCTGCGCCGCTCGGAGACGGAGTTCTACCGGGACATCCTCCGTGAGGAGCGTCGATATGCGCGGACGAAGGCGTTCTGGGACTGACCGACGCGGTCAGTCGTCGTCGGCGGTCGCACGCGGCTCCGCCTCGATCGAGGGCGGATAGACCCCTCCCCGCAGCCGGAGGTCGCTGAGGGGCCGCGCCATGCACGTCAATGCGTACCGCTCCCGCTCCTGCTCGGTCAGCCCACGCGCCGCCGGCTGGGTGACCTCCCCCTCGACGATCTCCGCAGAGCATGCGAGGCACATGCCCACCCGGCAGGAGTACTCCGCGGCGATGCCCGCGTCGATGCAGGCCCGCAGGATGGTCTGCGTCTCAGCCACCTCCACCGTCTCACCGCTGTCGACGAACTCGACGGTGTGCGTGGTCATACCGGGGTCCTCACCGGGGTGGCGACCATGGTGTGGTGGTCACTCCTCCATCTCGTCGTCACCGCGGACGGTGAGCACCGGCACCGGCGAGGTGCGCACCACCCGCTCGGTGACCGACCCGAGCAGGAACCGGCCCACACCCGTCCGCCCGTGGGTGCCCATCACGACCAGGTCCACCGCCTCCGCCGTCGCGTAGTCGATGATCGCCCGGTGTGGGGTGCCGTGCTCGATGAGGCTCTCGGTGTCGATACCCGCCCCCTCGGCGGTGGAGACGACGTCGCCGACGGCGTGCTCGCCCTCCTCCTCGAGTGCGCTCGCGACCACATCCGCACCCACCTCGAGGGCGGAGTAGCCCGTCACATCCACGACGTACAGCACGTGCAGTGTGGCATCGTAGTGGGCTGCGAGGTCGATCGCATGCTCGACAGCCGTCGCACTCGCGGTGCTGCCATCGGTCGGTACGAGGATGTCTGTGTACACACCACGACGTCGCCGGCATGCGGCTTAGGTGCACTGGTCGTCCGACCCGACCAGCTTTGCCCCCCTGCATCCGACGGCGTGCGTGGAGCCCGCCGAGCGCCAGACCGTGCGTGTGCTCATGCTCGCACACGCCATGGTGCACACCTACGAGCTGTCGATCCCACTGTTCGTGAGCATCTGGCTGGTCCAGTTCGACGCGATCGCCCTGGGAGCGATGACGCTCGCGGTCACCCCCGCGAGTGTGGGGGCGGTCGTCACCGGGGGGTACGCCCTCTTCGGCCTCGGAGCGGTCCCCGGCGGCTGGCTCACCGACCGCATCGGCCCCAGGACCGTCATCATCGGGTGCCTGGTGGGGATGGGGGTCTCCTTCCTCCTGCTGGCGGTCGCCCCCGGGATCCCCGCGATCGCCGTCGCGCTGCTGTGCTGGGGTGCGGCCGCGAGCGTGTATCATCCCGCAGGGCTCACCCTGATCTCGACGACGATCACCGACCGCGGGCGGGGCTTCGCCTACCACGGGATCGGCGGCAACATCGGCATCGGCATCGGTCCGCTCGTCACGGCGCTGTTGCTGCTGGTCGTCGACTGGTCGACCGTGGCCGTGGTCCTCGCACTGCCTGCATTCCTCGTGGCGCTCATCACCACCCGCGTGGACGTGGGTGGCCGCTCGGTGGGCTCTGCGGGCGGACTCAGGGCGCTCATCGGGACCGGGAGGAGCCTCTTCGCGGGGTCCTTCGCCCTCGTCTTCATCATCGTCATCTGCTCGGGCCTGTACTACCGCGGGGTGCTCACCTTCCTACCGGAGATCCTCGCGACCAGCAGCCACATCCGCGGGCTGTCCCCGATGCCCGCGGAGACGGTCGCTCCGGAGCGGTTCGTCTATGCGGGGCTGCTGCTCGTGGGGGTGCTCGGCCAGTATCTGGGTGGGCGTCTGACGGACCAGCTGCCGGTCGAACGGGGGCTCCAGATCGCCTTCGGCGCGATGGTCACGATCGCCCTCGGCTTCGCGGTGGCGCTCCGGCTCGGTGGTGGCTGGGTGCTCCTGGCCGGGGGTGTCCTCGGGGTGGTGCTGTTCTTCATCCAGCCGCTGACGCAGGCCACCGTCGCGGAGTTCACCCCACCGTCGGCCAGGGGGGTGTCCTACGGCTTCACCTACCTGGGTGTCTTCGGGGTCGGCGCGACCGGTGGGCTGCTCGCGGGGGTGGTGCTCACCACCGCATCCGTGCCCGCGCTCTTCGGTGTCCTGGCAGTGCTGGCTGTGGGTGGACTCGGACTGGCGGTCCTGCTCGATGCGGTGGGGGTCAGACCAGTCTGAGCGTCAGCCACCGCCCGGCGGCGATCGCGGCCGCCCCGAGCACCGTGATCACCACCGCGAAGCTGAGATCGACCCCACCGGGTGCGACGGGGGTCGCGCGGATCGCCAGGGCGACGACGACGGCGGGCACCCACGCCCGGACCCCCAACGGGACCGCCGCCTTCGCCGACTCTGCGGCCCCCGGTGCATAGGCACCGACGGGCACCGCCACCAGCGCCCACCCGATGAGGAACGGCAGCAGCACCGCCGCCCAGTACCCCGGGGCACCCAGGAGGAGGGCGACCGAGCCGTGGTGGGCGATCCCCACGGTGACGACACCGCCGACCGCGACGACGTCGGCGACCGCCAGTGGCAGCGCATCGGGACTCACCCGCTCGCTGAGCTCCATGGAGGGGCAACAGCCGCGGCCTTCTTGAAGCATTCACTCTGAGGGTCGGTGTGGGAGACGAGGACGTGGTGCCGGTGCTGCTGGGGCTCGAGGAGGCGCCCCCTCTGGCCCTGGCGACCGAGGAGTTCGCATACGCCGGCCAGTACCGACTGCGGCGGTACGGCAAGGCGGTGCTCACCTGCCGGCCGGACCGCCCGACCCGGGCTGTGGACATCGTCGCCGCCGTCACGATCGACCGGCATCGGCTCCATCCGGACCGCCTAGTGGTGCGGAGGGTGGACGTCCGTCGTGCGCACCGTGGGCACGGCTGGGGGCCGGCACTGTTGGCGTCGTTGCTGCCGGTGGCCGCCGCCGGGGGGTTCCGCACCGCGCAGGTCAGCGTGAACAACCCCTTCGCGTACGTCGCGGCGAGCAAGGCGGGGTTCGCATGGACGGGCCGGACCACCGGGCTGGCCGAGCTCATCATGCGGCGTCCGACGGACCACCCCGCCAGCTGCGCCGATGGCCGGTTCATCGCGGGGCTGACCGTGTTCCGTCGCCGTCGGCCCAGCCCGGCTGGTCGCCGCCTGATCGCGCGGTATCGGCGCGGGGCCGCAGCGCTGGGTGAGCCCCGGACAGTCGATGAGATGATACCGGCGCACCACACATCACAGACCCATGGGTAACGCCGCACTGCGGCAGCTGGCGGTCATCGATGAGATCAGCTTCGATGCCGTCGCGGGGTCGGTCATCGCCGTCGATGCACACAACTGGCTGTACCGCTACCTCACCACGACGGTGAAGTTCACCCGGGATGCTGCGTACACCACCGACGAGGGTGAGGCGGTCCCGAACCTGATCGGGGTGATGCAGGGGATCCCGAAGTTCTACGAGCACGAGCTCATCCCCGTCTTCGTCTTCGATGGGGCGGTCACCGAACTCAAGGATGCGGAGGTCTCCGCACGCCGTGCAGCACGGGAGTCGGCTGCGGAGCAGCAGGCCGCGGCCGAGGAGCGGGGTGATCACATCGAGGCGGCGCGGCTGTCGGCGCGGACCCAGCGGCTGACGCCGGTGATCCTCGAGACCACCCGCACGCTGCTGGAGCACCTCGACGTGCCGGTGGTCGAGGCCCCCGCGGAGGGCGAGGCGCAGGCGGCGGCGATGGCCGAACGTGGGGATGTCGACCTCGTCGGCAGCGAGGACTACGACACCCTGCTGTTCGGTGCGCCCTACACCCTCCGACAGCTGACCTCCGCGGGTGCGCCCGAGCTCATGGAGTTGGAGGCGACGCTGCGGGGGCACCAGATCACCCGCGAGCAGCTCGTGGATGTGGCGATGCTCATCGGCACGGACTTCAACGAGGGGATCTCGGGGATGGGTCCGAAGACCGCCATGCGTGCGGTCAAGGAGCATGGCGACCTCTTCGGGGTGATGGAGGCTGACGAGCTGCACATCCCCCAGGCCGACCGGATCCGGTCACTGTTCTTCGACCCGCCCATGACCGCCCGGTACCGCATCCCGACATCGGTCGATCCGGATCTGGAGGCCGCACGGGCGTTCGTGTGCGACACCTGGGAGGTCGACCCCAGCGAGGTGGACCGCGGCTTCGACCGCCTCGCGCAGGCGGTGGTGCAGACGGGGCTGGACCGGTGGACATGAGCACACCGCTCGCGCTGGGTGCATCTGCCCCCCCGTTCACCGCCCCCCTGACCACGGGTGGCGAGCTCACCACCATCGACCTCGCGTCGGTGGTGCCCGAGGGGCCGACGGCGCTCGCGTTCTACCCGGCGGCGTTCACCGGCGGCTGCACCGATGAGCTGTGCGCGATCCGTGACCGCACCGATGAGCTCACCGACGCCGGATTCGCCGTCTACGGGATCAGCACCGACCTGCCGTCCGCACAGGCGCGCTGGGTCGAAGAGCATGGGCTTCGGACCCCCTTGGTCTCCGATTGGGACCGGTCGATCATCACCGCGTACGGGGTGGTGCACGAGCGGGGTCCCGCGGGCCTCGAGGTGGCCCAGCGGAGCATCTTCGTGATCGATACAGGGGGTGTGGTCATCGATCGGTGGGTGCGATCGGGTGCGAACCCCGCCTTCGACCCCCTGATCGACCGCCTCCTCGATGGGCGGTTGGCAGGGTGATGCCTCCGCCACTGCGGTACCTCCGCTGCCGACGGTGTGGGACGGTCCACGCGCTGCCCGAGCGGCCCGACCGCTGTCCCCGGTGTGCGAGGGGCGAGCTCGTGCGCATCGGTCCCGCAGATGATGCGGTGGTGAGCTACTTCGCGGGCACGATGCGGTGAGCACAGCTGTCCACACACCGGTCCGGGGGACACTCCCCACATGCTGCGGGCGGGGCCTACAGGTACACCACGATGGGCCACAGGACCAGCGAGAGGACGATCAGGTAGATGACGACCCGGCCGAGACGCTCACGCATGGCTCCGGGGATGACTGGCTCTCGTAAATCCTTCACGCACCGACCCGATGGACTCGCCGGGATTTGAACCCGGGGCCTCTCCCATGCCAAGGGAGTGATCTACCCCTGATCTACGAGCCCTCACCGCCACGTCGATGAGACCGTGATTAAGCGCTTCGACCCACGGCGGTGATGCCAACGGTTATACGGGCCGATGGAGTCCTCACAGCCGGGAAAAACACGGCCGCAACTCCGACGTGTCGGCGCTGCCGACTTGGGATTGCGGATGTGTCCACCTGCGAAGGGTTGGGAACATCGCAACGCGGTCCGTCGATCCCGCTCAACACCATGGCACGCATGCACACCCGTCGGCGGGGCTCATCGGGGTCCGACAAGCCGGCGGCAGAGGACCCGCCGGCATGGAGCGATGTCGCAGTCGCAGACATCGAGGCACGCATCATCGAGCTCGCAGAGCAGGGGCTCTCGACGGCCGCGATCGGCCTCCGGCTGCGCGATGAGGGGGTCAAAGGTACCCCCGTCCCGGACGTCCGGCTCGCGACAGGTCGGAAGATCACGGCGATCTTGGCCGAGCACGATGCGGCACCTGCGGTCCCCGAGGACCTGCAGAACCTCATGGAGCGCGCGCTGCGGCTGCACGCGCACATGGAGCAGAACCGTCAGGACATGCAGAACAAGCGGGCGCTGCAGAACACCGAGGCGAAGATCCGCCGGCTGGTCAACTACTACCGCGGCGACGCGCTGGATGCGGACTTCCGCTACAGTGCGAGTGCCGCGAGGCGACTCCTCGGCGAGTGAGCAGCATGGGTGAGGTGTCGGGCCCCGATGCGACCGCCCCGGCCTCGATCGCAGATGCGATCGCGACCGCGGGCTTCGTCCAGGGGACCGTGGCACCCACCCCCGCGGCGGTCACGACCGCGGCGGTCATCGCCCGCGCGCTCAGTACGAAGGACATCCCCTACCACCTCCGGATCGACCCCGAGGCGACCACGAGCGCGGCGGTCATCTTCGACCTCGATCCGTTGGACGCACCGCCGATCGCACTCTCGAGCACCGACCGGATCGCGGTCGTCGCCGCAGCGACGGTCGATGCGCTGGTGGAGGGGCAGCTCGCACAGTCGGACCGTGTGCTGCTGGCGGCGGCCATGCTGGCGGAGGTGCCGATCGGCACCCCGCCGACGTGGGACGCCCTGACGGATGTCGTCGGTGAGCCGTACCCCACCGCCAGCGGTATCAGCATCCCGGGGGCGGCCCCCGGTGACCTGAGCCGCAGCCTGCGGCTGTGGCTGCCGACGTCTGGCGATCAGGGGGCGACCGAGGCGTGGCTGGCGGACACCTCTGACCGTACCGCGGCGGTGCTGGCGGCGATGCTCGACGACGGCTATCCACCGACCGCCGTCGCGGCCGCCGAGGCGGGGGTCGAACACACCCCCCTCGCGCTCGAGGGGTATGCGAGCGTGGAGGCGGTCGCGGAGGTCCTCGTGGCGGCCGGGCGGACCGACCCGGCGGGGCTGCTGGCGGCGGCGACGGCGGGGGAGATGCCCGCCGATGCGACCGACCGCTGGCACGCGTACGGACGGGATGTCCACCGGTGTGCGCAGGCGGCGACGGTGGTCGACACCGGTATCGTGGCGGTCCCGACCGCCGACCCGGCCGTGTTGGTCGGTGCGGCAGACCTGCTGCGGGCGTTCCGGGTGGGCACCGACCATCTCATCGGCGTGGGCGAGAGTGCGCTGGTGGCCTGCTCGGTCCGTCCGGTCGCGGGGGAGCTGCTGGCGCCGGTGCTGGCAGATGCGGACCATCCCCGACGGGGTGGAGCCCACCGGCAGTGGGTCACCGCGGACGATCTCCCCTCGCCGGCCACCGTCGCCGAGCGGATCGACCTATCGGGGGCCGCCTGATGCGGTGTGCTGCGACGGTCACCGTCGAGCACCCTGCCGCGAGGGCGGTCGGCGCGGCGGTCGCGCCCGACCACAGCGATGCGATGACGTACCGTGCGACAGATGAGACGCTGACGATCACGATCGAGTCGGCCTCGATCGGCCAGCTGCAGGCCACCTGTGATGACACGGTGGTCAACCTGCAGACGGCTGCGGAAATCCTACAATCAACATATGAGTGAACGATCGGTACCCAAGAAGCAGCGGGGCAAGCGGTGGTACACCATCCTGTCCCCGGAGGAGTATGGAACGACACCCCTCGGCGAGACGATCGCTGAGGACCCGGCGCAGGTCGAGGGGCGCACCGTGGAGGTGACCCTCGGTGACCTGACCGACACCCAGGGTGCGAACAACACGAAGCTCACCTTCCGGGTGACCTCGGTGACGAGCGATGCGGCGTACACCGAGTTCGTCCGGCATGAGCTGGCACGCGACTACCTCCGGAGCCTGATCCGACGTGGCGCCTCGAAGATCAGTGCCACCCTCACGCTGCTGACCGCGGATGACTACCGGGTGCAGCTGCAGGCGGTGGGCTTCACCACCAAGAAGGCGAAGCGCTCGCAGGAGGAGGCGATCCGGCAGATCATGATCGAGCTGATCACCGAGACCGCGACGACACGCAGCTTCGCCGACCTCACCGAGAGCGTCGTGGAGGGGCGGCTCTCCTCGGCGATCTACGCCGCGGCGAAGGAGATCTACCCGCTGCGGCGCATCGAGGTCGCCAAGCTGGAGCTGGATGCGCACCCCGCGGAGGTCGCCGCCGAGGAGGAGGCGGCCGTCGATGTCGAGGCGGCGCCGGCGGAGTGATCAGTCCGCGCTGACCGGCGACCGTGCCGGCGTGTACCGGCCGATGCGGCGCTCATGTGCGACCACCCAGCGCACGAGCAGCAGCGCGAAGACGTACTTCGCGCCGATGTCGAGGATGCTGTAGGCCCAGGACGTCCCGACGACACCCACGAGCGCGAGCCCCTCCGCACCGACGGCCCAGGTGACCGGATAGCCCACCCACAGCACCACCGTCAGTGTGCGCAGCACCTGGAAGATCGCCGCGCTCCCGGCGCGCTCTGCGTCCGTCCCCCACTCGACCAACAGCACGTACAGCACGACGACGAAGAAGATGCTCGAGATCGCGAACCACCCCCATCGCAGCGCCACCGATGACACCGTCAACGCCGCCGCGAGCCCCGTCACGCACATGGCGATGTCTGCGCTGATCACGACGAACAGCTTCGTCAGGTTCGACCCGGCGAGCAGCCCCAACGCGAGGAGGATCAGCGGTGTCGAGATCGTCCACGTGAGGTAGCGACCCCACAACGTGAGCACCGGCGCCCCACCGGTGGGGTGTGCCGCAGGCAGCGTCGTCAGCGAGACGGTGAGTCCGCTGATCAGCGCGCTGTAGGAGGCGAGTGAGACCACCGGGACGAAGAGCGTCGCCGCGATGATCAGCTGGGCACGCGGGGTGCTCACCTCGCGTGCCAGGGCGATGATCGCGATGATGGTCACACCGGCGAGCGCCACGTTGATCCACAGCGATTCGGCGAGGAGGCCGGTCTCAGCGATCCGTGTCGCCAAGGCCGGCTGCTCGGCCGCAGCCTGACCGATGATGGGTCCCATGGCTGAAGGCCGAGGCTGTGCCCGCTTAAACGTGTAGGCTGCTCACTCCACGGTGATCGTCCCCACCATCCCGGCCTGCTCGTGCGGGATGCAGTAGTACTCGTAGCGGCCTGGGGTCTCGAAGCGGTGCGCGTACTCCTCCGAGGAGCCGATCATCCCCCCGAGCTCGGCGCTGAAGCCTGCGACCGCACTGGCGGTGTCACTGTAGCCCCCACTGGCGAAGAACGCCGCCCCGTCCGGGATCGCATCATCATATGCCGTGACGGTGTGGCCCCGCGAGGAGGTGTTCCGCCAGGTCACCGTCTCGCCGACAGCGACGGTGAACACCTGCGGCAGGAACGCCACCGCCGTCATGCCGATGTCGTACCCGGCATCCCCCCCCAGACACCCCGCGAGGCCGCCGGCGGCCCCCACCACACCCAGCTGCAGCGCCCGGCGTCGTGTCACCTGCTCGTGGTCCATGTCGGCGGTAGCAGCGTGTCGCATTTATGCCGACCGTTCACCGCACAAGCAAGCGTTAACACCCACACCGCGGAGCAGGAACATATGCTCCCCCGGGCGATCGGACGTGTCGGTGCGGCCGATGTGGTCACGCTGGCCAACGCGGCGGTCGCGCTGGGGGTGGTGGTGCTGGTGCCCGTCGACGTCGAGATGGCTGTGCGCCTGCTGCTCGTCTGCGGTGTGCTCGACGCGCTCGATGGCGTGGTCGCACGGGCCCGGGGACCCAGCGCGATCGGGCATCATCTCGACGCGCTCGCGGATGTCGCTGCGTTCGGGATCGCCCCGGCGGCGGTCGGGGTCCAGGTCGTGCTCATGGGGACGGCCCCCGGTACACCGCTGGCGGTCGCAGGGTGGGGTGCGGGCGCAGCGTACGTCATCGCGGCGGTGCTCCGGCTCGCGCTGTACGCCACCTACGACGCGGACCGATCGCACACCGAGGGGGCACAGACCACCCTCGCGGCGACGATCCTCGCAGCAGGGGTGCTCATCGGCTTCACCGCGCCGGTGGTGATCGTGGGCACCCTCGTCGTCCTGGCGGTGCTGATGCTGGCGCCCGTGCGGTATCCGGACCTGCACGCGCACGATGCGGTGATCATGGGTGGGGTGCAGGTCGCGGCGATCGTGCTCACGCTGCCGTGGCTGTCATCAGGCCTGCAGACGATGGGTGAGGGCTTCACCTACGGCCTGCTGTTCCTCGCGCTGGGCTATCTGTGTCTGAGCCCCCGGCTCTACTGGGGCTGACCGCGGCTCACATCCCCATGTCGCTGGCCTCGGCGGGGACCTCGATCTCACCGACGGACACCCCCAGCAGCTCGGCGGCATGATCCAGCGCCATGTCGAACCCGTAGTACCGCTCGAGCTCGCGACCGTCGACCCCGCCACGGACGGCGAGCATGGCGTAGCCGTCCCGGTTCTGCGCGATGACCACCTCCGTCTCCGCTTGTCGCAGCCGCAGCTGACGCTCGTCATCGGTCACCGTGTAGGTGGCAGCAGGCGCGGACATGCCCTCTGTAGGAGCGACAGGTAGCTCAAGCTTCCGGCTCCACGAAGCTTTTGTCCGTACCCTGATTAACGCTGATAACGTGAGCCGCACACCAGCACGCTCGGCGGATGCGGCCGATATCAGCTTCTGCCATTCCGCGGTGCAGGGGGTGAGCCGGACGTTCGCGATCACGGTGGATGTGCTCGACGATCCGATGTCGACGTACATCTGTGTGGGCTACCTGGTCTGCAGGATCGCAGACACGGTCGAGGACGCCGGGCACATCCCGCCGGCGGAGAAGATGCGCCTGCTGCGGCGCTATGATGCCGTGTTGGACCCTGCGGACGCCACCGCTGCCCCGGCGTTCGTGGATGCGGTCAGGCCGTACGTCCCCCCCGACCCGAGTGATGAGTGGGCGCTGGTCGCGGCGGCTCCGCGGGTGCTGCGTGTGTTCGACAGCTTCCCCGCGGAGGTCCAGGGGGCGATCATCCCCCCGGCGCGGGAGCTGGTCCAGGGGATGGCCGAGTTCATCGACCGGTACGCAGCCATCGGTGGGCTGCGTGTGCAGAGCAAGGAGGAGCTCGAGCGCTACTGCTACTACGCCGCGGGGACGGTGGGGAAGCTGATCACGAACCTGCTGACGCGTGGTGGGGTCTCCCCGGCCCGCAGACAGCTGCTGTACGACACGGCGGTCGAGTTCGGGCTGCTCCTGCAGCTGGTGAACATCTCCAAGGATGTGCATGCCGACTTCACGAACGAGGACAACGTCTACCTGCCCGCGGAGTGGCTCCAGGAGGTGGGGGTCCAGCAGGAGGCCGTGATCCATGCGGACAACGAGTCGGCCGTGGCGTCGGTGGTGCGCCGCACCGCACGGTTCGCCGGGACGCACCTCGGTGATGCCGAGCGGTACCTCCGGGCGCTTCCGCTGGTCGATGGGAACACCCTCGCAGCGTGGGCGATCCCCTTCCTGCTGGCGGTGGGGACGCTCCGTGAGCTCATGACGCGCCCGGAGGATGCGCTGCGCACCGAGGGCGTGAAGGTCTCACATGAGGAGGTGTACGCGGTGATCGCGGCGATGGAGGAGGAGGTGGACGCCGCAGGGCTCGAGCGCATGCGCGAGCAGATCAGCGAGCGGCCGTTCCACACGCGTCCCGGGCCACCGGCGGGTGGGTGAGTTTTTACCGTCCCGCCGGATAGCTCGCGCATGGCGACAGACGACGCCCACGACGATCATGGGCATCATCTCCCTGCGGTCGCGGACTGGCCCCGTGGGTTCGGGGAGGCGAGCTGGTGGCCGTTCATCACCGCGGTGGGTGCGACGGGCATCTACGCGGGTGCGGCGCTGTTCATCATCGGACGCGGCTCACCGACGGTGGGGCCGCTGACCGGGCCGGCGACCATCGCAGCGAGCGTGGCGGTGTTCCTGGTCGGCCTGTACGGGTGGCTGTATCATGCGTTCATCGTCGACTTCTGGTCGAAGGACGGCTCCGGCGCGACCAAGCTGCAGTTCGGGATGCTGACGTTCCTGGGCTCGGAGTTGGCGACGTTCGGTGCGGTCTTCGGCTACTACTTCTACATCCGCGCCGGGGACTGGTCCTCGATCTTCGTGGGGACGCCGGATCTGATCAACTCGCTCGTGCTGATCAACACCGCGATCCTGATCGCATCCTCCGGGACGCTGCACGTCGCACACGTGGCGATCCGTGAGGGTCACCGCCGGCGATTCCTCATCGGGCTCGTGGGCACCCTCCTGCTGGGTGCGATCTTCATCGCCGGTCAGGTGTACGAGTACTACGAGTTCATCATCCATGAGGGGTTCACGCTGACGAGCGGGCTGTTCGCCTCGGCCTTCTTCGGGCTGACCGGACTCCACGGGCTGCACGTCAGCCTCGGTGCGGTGCTGTTGGGCATCGTCACGGTCCGGGCACTCCGCGGGCAGTACTCCCCGGGGCAGCACGTGTCGGTGTCGACCGCCTCGATGTACTGGCACTTCGTCGATATCGTGTGGATCTTCCTCGTCGTGGTGCTGTACGTCGGCGCGGAGGTCGGAGCCTGAGTGTCTGGCGGCCGAGAAACCGTTATAGTCCGCTGGCCATTACCATGGGTGATGACCGATGTCACCGAGGAGGACCGCGCGATCATCCGGTACCTCCAGGATGCCGTCGCCGATGGCGGTCGGTACTTCCGGGCGAAGACGATCGCCGAGGCGATCGGGCTCTCCTCCAAGCAGGTCGGAGCACGCCTCCCACGGCTCGCAGAGAAGACCGACGATGTCGAGATCGAGAAGTGGGGGCGTGCTCGGTCGACGACATGGCGCGTGACGCTCGGGTGAGCGGCTCCGCCACGGGATGACAGCGCGCGTCAGCCGCCGCTTCCGGGTGGAGGCGTCTCCGGACGCCGTCTGGGCCTTCATCGCAGACCCGGCCCAGCGGGCGGGGGCGATCAGCGTGGTCGAGCGGTTCGAGCGCACCGATGAGGGGTACCGGTGGCACGTGCGGCTGCCCATCCCGTTCATCGACCGGACGATCGCAGTCGAGACCCAGGATGTGGTGATCGAGCCCCCTGAGCATGTCGAGTTCATCGGTCGCTCCCCGGCGTTCGCCGTGCGGGGTGTCCACGATGTCGACCCGGTCGATGCCACCCACACCGCGCTCGAGACCGAGTTCATCGTGGACGGACGGATCCCCGGGGTCGAGCGGTTCTTCCGGGAGAATCTGGATGCGGAGTTGGAGCATCTCGCGGCGGCGCTGCAGGCGACGGTCACCCCGGAGTGACCGGGCGCGCAGCGCGGGGACGAACATATTGAGCGGATGACATGACTCAGGCGTGTCGGCGGTCTGCACGGCGCTACATCTCACAATCAGGAGTGAGAAACATGCCAAATTTCCGTTATATTAATGTCAGCTGGTCGTGAGGGTTCAGCGGCATGACACCTAGCGACCAACCTGTCCTGGAGATCCTGGGGAAGCGCTATGTGACCACCATCCTGCATCAGCTGGATGAGCCGCGGTCGGTGCGTGAGCTGTGTGAGCGCGTCGAAGTGCCGGTGGCCACCTGCTACCGCCGGATGGCCGAGCTCGTCGATGCGGGCCTCGTCCAGCACTTCGAACGGGAGCTCGCGGACAAGCAACGACGGCGCAGCACCTACCGCCGGCAGCTCGATGCGATCACGGTCGACTTCACCACAGACGTCCCGGTCGTCGACATCACCCACCGGTCTGAGGACGGACACGAGCTCGACCCACGGTGGCGTCGGTAGGCGGCGCGAACCACGACATTGATTCACCCCGCTGGTGAGTGGGCGGTATGCAGGATGCCACCTCGGATCTCGGTGAGGACATCGATCCCGCGGAGGCACCGGAGTGTGCCACCTGTGGCGAGCGGATCATGCAGGCGCCCAAGCATCGCGTGGAGACCTGGGTCGATCCCGACGGACAGGTCCAGCATCGGCACTTCTGCGACCCCCACTGTCAGGCGCGGTTCCACCGCGACTGAGCCCTGCCCGCGCTGCGGGTGAGGATGGTCATGACCGCCACCATGACCAGCACGATGACCGCGAACGTGCGGAAGACGACATCGTACCCCACCCCTTGCGCGACGAGCCATCCGACCGTGCCCGGGCCCGCCGACTCGATCAGGAGCGACAGCCCGGTGAAGCTGGCGTACGCGGACTCCCGGACCGCGGGGTCGAGCTGCCGGATCAGCCAGGTGTCGATCGAGGGGAACAGGGTGTGGATGCTGAAGCCGATGAGGATGGTCACGGCGACGACCGCCCAGAGGCGCTGCACGGCGGTGAGTGCGATGATCCCCACCGCGAAGCAGCTGAGCATGAGGTAGATGAACGGCAGGGGTGGAAGCCGGTCGACCACGCGGCCCGCGATGTAGAACGCCGGCACACCCGCGGCGAACATCACCGTGAGCAACCATCCCCCCTGTGTGATCCCCACCCCCTTCGCGGTGAGGAGATACGACACGAAGAAGTTGAAGTAGCCGATCCACAGGAAGCCCGCGGTGGCCGTGATCACGAGCGCCACCGCCACCGGCCGCCAGTGCGCGATGACCGCGGTGAACTCCCGATGGGTCGTCGATGCACCGGTGTCCGCCCGAGCGCGCAGCAGCGACACACTCACCACCGTCACCAGCGCGAGGGTGACGGCGATGGCCCAGAACACCACCCGCCATCCGTCGGTGGCGATCGCCACGATGGCGACCGGTCCGACGACGACCGCGGCCACCTGCGCTGCCATCCCATGGACACCGATCGACCGTCCCACTGCGTCGGGGAAGATCGCTCCCAGCAGTGGGACCGCGATCACGAAGTACCCCCCCGCCCCGAGCCCCAACGCGAGCGCACCGAGCTGCAACTGACCGACGGTCGTCGCCATCGCCGTCAGCATCGCGCCCCCGACGCCGACCCCTCCCATCACCCCCAGCATCCGGTGCCGTGAGATCCGTGTCAGACCGTAGGCCACCGGGATCCGCCCAGCAGCTGCGCCGAACCACACGAGCGATGTCACCACCCCCAGTGCCGCAGGCCCCACACCGAAGACCACCTGGAACTCCTCGACGAACGGGGCGAAGATCGTGCGGCCGAAGTTCATCATGAACACCATGACCAACAGCGAGCTGAACAGACGGGTGGGCACACTCCGTCCTGACTGAGGAGGCGAAGAAGCCTTGCGGTGTGCATGGCAGTTTTGGCGGTGTGGTACGGGAGGACCGTATGGACCCCCATCGTCTGCGCGCACTGGACCGCACCGCCGAGGCGGTCGGCCTGCCGCCACGGGTGCTCATGGAGGCAGCCGGCGTCGGGCTCGCAGCCGCGGTCGCAGAGGAGGTGTCACCCGGCGCGCGGGTGCTGCTGCTCGTCGGCCGTGGCAACAACGGGGGTGATGCGCTCGCAGCCGTGCGGTACCTGGATGCGTACGACCTGCGCATCCACACGATCGGCTCACCCTCGGCGATCGCCCCCGGTCCCGCGCGTGAGAACCTCGACCTGCTGGCGGCCCTGCAGGTCCCCATCGAACCGCTCGCGTCCGCGGAGGCACTGTCGCTGTCGACGGTGGATCTCGTCGTCGATGCGATGGTCGGGACGGGGCTGCGGGGCCCGCTGCGTGAGCCGGTGGCATCGATCGTCACGCGGGTGAACGCGGCGGACACACCGGTGCTCGCGGTCGATGTCCCCTCGGGCCTGCGTGAGGACGACGACGGGGGTCCGCGGGTGATCGCCGACCGCATCGTGAGCTTCCACGCACCCAGCACGGCGCTCGAGGCGCTGGGGACACCGGTGACGACGGTGCCGATCGGCATCCCCGCCGCGCTCGAGGCGCTCGCGGGACCGGGCGACCTCCTGGGGCTACAGCGGGCGGAGACGGCCCACAAGGGGGCGGGCGGTCGGGTGCTGGTCATCGGTGGTGGGCCGTTCACCGGTGCCCCGGCGCTCGCGGCCCAGGCGGCGCTCGCTGCGGGGGCGGACCTCGCGTACGTCCTCGCACCGGCGCCGGTGGCCACCAGCATCGATCAGATGAGCCCGGACCTGATCGTCCGGTCCGCCGACGGTGATCGCTTCGATCCCGCGCACACCGAGATGGCACTCGAGCTCGCCGCGGGGATGTCCGCGGTGGTGATCGGCCCCGGTATCGGTGCGGCACCTGCGACCCGGGAGTTCGTCACCGCCATGCTGGAGGCCCTCGACGGTGTGGTGGTCGTCGATGCCGATGCGCTCGGGATGGTCCCGGCGGTGGCGTCCGCCGCAGAGCTGATCTGCACCCCCCATCAGGGCGAGTTCGCGTCGATGGGTGCGGCCCCGTCGTCCGGGTGGCGCGCGCGGCGCGCCGAGGTCACCGCCCGGGCGGAGGAGTGGGGGGTGACGCTGCTCGTGAAGGGGGCGATCGACCTCATCAGCGACGGCACACAGACGCGCGTCAACACCTCGGGGAATCCGGCGATGACCGTCGGTGGCACCGGCGACGTCCTCGCGGGCATCACCGGTGCGTTCGCGGCGGTGCTGGATCCGGTCACCGCAGCGGCGGCCGCGAGCTATCTCAACGGCTGTGCGGGCGACCGCGCCGTGGGGTCGGTCGGAGTGGGGCTGACCGCGACGCGGCTGATCGAGGCGGTCGCACCCACCCTCCGTGAGGTGGGGCCATGACCGACGACCCGTTCACGCACGTGGACGCGGAGGGTGAGGTGCAGATGGTGGACGTCAGCGAGAAGCCGGCTGTGCTGCGGCGAGCCACCGCGGAGGGCCAGATCGCGCTGCGGCCGGAGACGGTCGCGGCGATCGATGATGCCGCGGTCGCGAAGGGGGCGGTGCTGCCCACCGCACGGATCGCCGCGATCGCGGCGGTGAAACACACCTGGTCGAGCATCCCACTGTGTCACCAGATCCCCATCACCGACATCGACGTGGAGATCGAGCCGACGAGCGAGGGGGTCGAGATCACCGTCACCGTGGGGACGCGAGGGCCCACCGGCTGTGAGATGGAGGCGATCCAGGGGGTGTTGACGGGCCTTGCGACCGTGTGGGACATGGTCAAGGCGAACGAGAAGGATGCTGACGGCCAGTACCCCGCCACCCGGATCTCCGGTGTGCAGGTCACCGAGAAGTGGAAGCAGCCGCTGGATTAGCCCTCGAGGACCTGCTCAGCATCGCCCAGCTGGGTCAGCTTCGCGCGCGTCCGCGCGACGGTGACGCGGTCTGCGCGGTACGTCACCGCGATCGATTCGGGGGTGTGCTCGGCGGTCTCGACGTCAGCGTGGTCATAGATCCACGAGACCACCTCCATCGCATCGGGTGACTGCGGGAGGATCACCCGGTCGGTCATCGCCGCAGGCAGCATCGCATCGATCCGTGCGAGCAGCGCCTCGATGCCCATCCCGGTCTCCCCGCTGACGGCCACCGGGTCGGTCACGAGGGGGCCCAGCTCCGCCTCGACACGTCGCAGCCGCGCAGGTGCGACCTGGTCCGCCTTCGTCAGCACCGTCAGGATCGGCGCCTCGTTCTTGTCGCTCAGCGTCGCGTGGCTCACGCTGATCTTCCGCCGGATCGTCTCGACCGGGTCGGACGCATCGACGACCAGCAGCAGGAGGTCCGCCTTGTACGCCGCCTCCAGCGTCGAGCGGAACGACTCCACGAGCCACGGTGGCAGCTCGGCGACGAAGCCGACGGTGTCGGTCAGGATCAGCTGACGGTGCGGGGTCTCGACGCGCCGTGAGGTCGTCCCCAACGTGGTGAACAGCTCATCACGGGACTCCGCTGTGGGGTCGAGATCGGGATGCAGCCCCTCGTTCGCGTCGACCTCCAGGTCTGCGGCGAGCCGCCGCAGCAGCGTGGACTTGCCGGCGTTCGTGTACCCCGCCATCGCCACCAGCCAGAAGCCCGCCTCCCGTCGTCGGTCACGGCGACGGGCCTGCTGCCGCCCCAGCTGGGTGAGCTGTCGCTCCAACCGCGCGATCCGATGGGTGATGTCCTGCTTGCGCCCCTCATCGTACTCCCCCAGCCCCATGAACCCGGGGCGCTCATCACGGCTGGCCAGCGAGGCCTTCGCCTCCACCCGTGGGAGCTCATACCGCAGCCGGGCGAGCTCGACCTGGAGCTGCGCGGTCTTCGTCTGCGCACGGTCCGCGAAGATGTCAAGGATCAGCGTGAAGCGGTCCTTCACCACGGTCTCCGGTGGGCACCGCCGGGCGATGTTGAACACCTGGTACGGCCCCAGCCGCGCATCGATGATCAGCGTCCCCGCGGCGTGCTCAGCCAGCAGTCGACCGATCGCGGTGACCTTGCCCTCCCCCAGATGGTACGCGGGGTCCTCCTCCCGCCGTTGGCCGACCCGCTCGACGACGGTGTACCCGCCCGCGGCAGCGAGCTCTGCGATCTCGGACAGATCGGGCGGGGTGTCATCCGTGGACACGCCGGCCACGATGGCCAGCGCGCCCCGATCGGTGTGGGTCGTCTGGATGGTGATGGATGGAGGTACGCCCCCGATTCACTTGAATCCACACGTCAAAAGGGCTATGCTGGTCGTTGGCCTCGCTCTAGCACATGACACTGCTGCAGGCGGCGCTCGACCCGACGCAGCTGGGTATCGAGGTGGGCGGTGGGGCGGTCATCGGGGCGGTCGTCGGCTACGCCGCCAAGAAGCTGGCGCGGGTCGTGGCTGTGCTCATCGGCCTGCAGCTCGCACTGTTCGTCTTCCTGGAGTCTCAGCGGATCATCACCGTCGATTGGGGGCGGCTGACGGGTGGGATCGTCGGTGCATCGATGGGGGTCTCTCCGACACCCCCCTCATGGCTCATGTCGATCGTCTCGACGATGTCGGTCTCTGCGGGCTTCGTCGGTGGGTTCCTGCTGGGCTTCAGACGCGGCTAACGGGTCGAGAGCTCGTCGCGGTCCTTGATGATCTTGGTCTCGGCTGTGCCCTGTGTCCACTCGTTGACGAGCTCGTAGAACTCCGTCTGCAGCCCCGCCGGGAAGGTCGTCACCCCCACCCAGGCACCATCTGCCTGCCACTCCTCGGTGTCCAATCCCGCGTACTCGCGCACCCGTGCCTGTGCCGCCCCAGCGTGCTCGGCGGGGATCCGCACGGCGACGGTCACCTCATCGAAGCGGATCGGGATGACCGGCCGGAGCGCATCGAGCGCCTCATCCACCTGCTGTTCGACGGGGCGCATCGGGTCGATGCGGAAGTCCGTCTGTTCGAGCGCTCGCTCGATGCGATCGGGCGGGTGCGGGGCATCGTCCATCTGCGGGTTGATCGCGTTGCGGGCGATCACGTCGACGAGCTGTCGGTGCTTCTGTGCGGCCATCTGCTTGCGCTGCTCGGCGGTGATCTGGATCTCCCCGCGGGTGATGATCTCCTCGATGACCGCGAGTGGTTCTGTCGTCCCGAACACCTCCTCCAGGGCGGTCTCCGGGGGGCGGTCCCCCCGTGTGGCATCCTCGAAGACGTCCTCGGCGGCGATCACATCCTCCAGCTCCTCATCGAACTCCGACCGCCGGATCGCCAGCGCTGCATCCGGCTCGACGAGCACCTCGAACTGCTGCCCATGGGACTCCAGCCGCGCGACGACCGCCTCATCGACCGGGATCATGACTCCGTGTTCTGCCCGCGGGTATCAATAGCTTCGTGTCTCAGCCGGCCAGCGGCTCGAGGACACCCGCTAGGGTCTGCTTGTCCTGGACACCGATGAACCGCTCTGTCTGCTCGCCATCCGCGTACACCTCGATGGTGGGCACCGACCGGATCTGCCGGTCCTGGGCGAGCGCCTGGTGCTCATCCACATCCACCTTCAGGACGGTCACCGGGTACTCATCCGCCAGCTCCTGGATCGTGGGTTCGAGCATCTTGCAGGGCCCGCACCACTCGGCGTGATAGTCCACGAGCACCACCGGCTCCGCGGCGATGTGCTCGTCGAACGCTGCTGCATCACGCAGGTGGACCGGCCGGTTGGCTGTCTCGCTCATACACCTCCACAGGCAACCGGCGGCTTAGGGGTTCTGCTGTGGGGTGAGATACAGCACCACACCCGTGTCGAGGCGGTGGACGCTCTCGAGGGTGAACCGCGGGAATGCCTCGGTGAACCCCCCGCCGTCGGCGAGCGTGGGTGCATCCGCCCCCCCGATGATGACAGGCGCGATGTAGAGGCTCACCGCATCGACCACCCCCGCGGCGACCGCCGAGAAGATCAGCTCCCCGCCGCCCTCGATGAGCACCCGCTCGACCCCCTCATCGGCCAGCACCTGCAGGGCGGGGGCTACCCCCACCTGCGCACCCGCGGTCTCGAGCACGCGCGCGCCGGCGTCTCGGAGGGCCTCGACCCGCCCCGCGGGTGCGGCGGGGGTGGTGATGATGAACGACGGGGCGCGCGCATCCAGCACGGCCGCATCGACCGGCGTCCGCGCGGTGGAATCGAAGACCACACGGGCGGGCTGTGTCGCCTCCGCGGGCAGCGCCTCCTCCGCCACCACCAGCCCGGGGTCGTCCGCGAGCACCGTCCCGACGCCCACCACCACCGCATCGACGCCGATGCGGATCGCCTCGAGGCGGTCGAAGTCCGCAGCACCGCTCAGCCGCACCTGCGTCCGCTGGACCGTCGAGAGCTTGCCATCCAGGCTCATCGCGGCGTTGATCAGCACATGCATCTCAGTATGACCTCACAGCGACGGACGTGACGGGATTTGAACCCGCGATCTAGGGGTTAGGAACCCCTCGCCTTGGTCCACTGGGCCACACGTCCATCCATCGACCACGCCGGGGGTGCCCGCCGTTCACTCCGCCTTCGACTCGTCCTCGTCGTCCTGCTCCTCCGATGCCTGCTGGATCTCCTCTTCGATCTCCTCACGACCCCGCCGGAACTCACCCATGGCCTGACCGGTCGAGCGTGCGAGCTGGGGGATCTTGTTCGCACCGAAGAGCAACACCAGCACTAACAGGACGATGAGGACCTCGGGACCACCGGGGACCCCAGGGAACAGCAGCAGTGGATCAGGCACCATTCGTACGCGAACCTTGCCAAGTGCTGATTATAGCCTTTTTGCAAAGGCTCTGGCCGATGAGCCCCCGTATCCGAAGATTCAATCCCGCGTCTCGGCTAGCGGTGGTATGGTCACCACAGGTGATGCAGCCCCCGATTTCACCGCACCGGCAGCAGATGGCGATGTCAGCCCCTTCACGCTCTCTGAGCACCTCGACGAGGCGCCCGTGGTGCTGGCGTTCTTCCCCGCGGCCTTCACCGGGACGTGCACCGATGAGATGTGCCACTTCCGCGACGAGATGGGCCAGTTCGACGACATCGGGGCGACCGTGTACGGGATCAGCATCGACACGCCGTTCACCCTGAACGAGTTCCGTGCGCAGAACGAGCTGGGCTTCACGCTGATCTCCGATACGAACCGGCGGATCATCGACGCGTACGATATCAGCTACGACTTCGAGGACCTGGGGGTGTTCGCGGTGGCCCAGCGGTCGGTGTTCGTCATCGATGCGGAGGGGACGATCACCTACAGCTGGTTCAGCGACAACCCCGGGCAGGAGCCCGACTACGATGCGGTCGCTGCGGCCGCCGCTGAGGTCTGAGCCACCAGAGGCTTTTATCCACCGCGGGGGTGGTCACGGTATGCCTGATGCCACCAGCGGGGGGCGGGCCTACGACCCCGGTGCCTCCCATCCGTACCCCACCGAGCGCCTGGATGCGGTCCTCGCGCGCATCGCGGACGATCCCGAGATCCAGACGTATCTCCGGGCACAGAACGTGAATGCGGTCATCCGCAAGCGGTTCAACGACCACGGACCGAAGCACATCGAGATCGTGCGCAACCGCGCCCTCCAGCTGTACGGACTGCTGGTGGCGGCCGGGGTGGAGTTCAACGGTGCCCGTGACCAGGGGCTCGACCCGGCGGATGAGCCGGTGATCATCGCGCTCGCGGCCACGCTGCACGACATCGGTCATGTGGTCCACCGCGACGACCACTCGTACTACTCGATCCCGCTCGCATCGGACATCCTCGACCGGTTGCTGCCGGAGTTCCCGTGGTATGACACCCCGGAGGTGGTGCGCATGAAAGCGGAGATCCTGCATGCGATCTTGTGTCACCACACCGCAGAGGAGCCGCTGACGCGCGAGGCGGGCGTCATCCGTGTCGCCGATGGGCTGGACATGGAGCGGGGTCGCTCCCGGATCCCCTTCGAGCGGGGTGACCGTGGCATCAACGCGATCTCCTCGCAGGCGATCGAGCGCGTCACCCTCCGTGCGGGCGAGGAGCTCCCCGTGCTGGTCGAGATCGAGATGACCAGCGCCGCGGGGGTGTTCCAGGTGGACACGCTGCTGAAGGCGAAGCTCGCGGAGTCGGGGCTGGCGGATGCGATCCGGATCGTCGCGATCAACAGCGCACGCAGTGAGCCGCTGCTCGAGCGGATCGAGCTGTAGGCTACTCCCCCACGGCGATCGCCCCCTCGAGCACCCGGGTGGGGTAGGGGAGGTCGATGCCTGTCGCATCGAAGCGCTCCTTGACCCCCTGGAGGAACGCCGCCCGGACCGCCGTGGCATCCCCACGGGCCGGATCGGCCAACCACAGCCGGGCGGTGATGATCACGGCGCTGTCACCGAGCGCCTTCAGCCGGGTCGAGGGGGCGGGATCGGCGCGGACGCCCGCGATCGACGCGGCGGTCTCCTCCATGAGCCGCGCGGCCGCATCGATGTCGTCCCCGTAGCCGATACCCACATCGATCGAGATCCGGCGGGTCGGTCCATCGGTCACGTTCTTGATCACCCCATCGGTCATCGTCGAGTTCGGCACCGTCAGCAGCTCCCGGTCGAACGTGCGGACGCGTGTGACCCGGAAGCTGATGTCCTCGACCGTCCCCGCGTGTCCGTCCCACTCGATCTGGTCACCGATCTTGAACGGCTGGTCGGTGTAGATGAACACCCCCGCGACGAGGTTCTTGAGCACATCCTGTGTCGCCAGCCCCACCGCGAGCGTGGCCGCCGCCGCGATCGTCGCGAGCGACTGCAGGAAGTCACCGTAGCCCGCCGCACCGAAGGCGACTGTGACCGCGATGAAGCCCGCCAGCGCGAGCCCCAGGCGTTCGACGGGCGCCCGCACGTGATCGGCCAGCCCCCGTGTGGTGATGAGCCGCCCCACGAGCGTCTCGACGCCACGCCGCAGCACCGTGAACACCACCACACCGACGATGAGGAAGGTGACCGCCGGCCCGACCACGTTCGCCACCACCGTGGGCACACCCAGCTCGGCGAGGAGCCCCCCGAGGACCCCGCTGACGTCTGGGGTGACCTGCAGCACCGGCGTCATCATCGGGTGAAGACGGCCGTGTGCCCCCGCACATCGACGACCGTCGACGCGGTGCGGTCCGCGAGATCCATCGCCTGCGTGGCGGTGTCAGCCGCCCCACGCGCACTGCGGAGCATCCGGACCTTCACCACCTCCCGGTCACGCAGCTGTCGATCCAGCTCGTCGACGACCGCGCCCGCCCCACCCTTGCCGACCCAGACGGTGACCGGGGTCTCGTGGATCGCAGCCTGCAGTGAGTCTCGTGACATGTCTGGGCGTCGCCGGCGGACGGTATCAGTCTGCTGGGCGCTCGAAGGGGTAGCGGTGCAGCTGCCCACACGACGTACACCGGATCACCACCCGGCCGGGGCGCACCCGCACGCGGGCGGTCCGGCCCGCGATCAGCCGGAGGTCGCACCCGCGACACATCTGCCGCTTGCGGTGGGCGGGGATCGGCGTGCGGGTCCGCTCACTGATGCGCTTGGCCAGCCGCAGATACCGCCGCGCGCGCTCCGGGTCGTCCGCGGTGACCGCCGCTGCTGCCAGGTCGAACAGCGTCTCGATCCGCTCGGCGGCCACCGACATCTGCTGCATCTCCCCACAGCGGGGGCAAACCGATTTCGACTGTGCGGTCACCGGTGGGGTTTATTCGCCTCTGGTGGGCACCTCCGGCAACGTGCCCCTGGAGGTCCTGCACTACTGCGAGTTCGCCGGGCGTCTCCGCCGCAGCGGCATCGGCACGGCCGTGTCGAACCAGCGCAAGGCGCTCGCGGACACCGATGTGGTGGTGCGGACGGCCCCCACGCTCCGCAGGGTGCTCGGGCGCGAGCGGGTGGACCTGCTCCACTGCAACCTCATGGGTCCCCGCAGCGTGCTGCTGGTGCTCCTCGCGAGGCTGCTGGGGATCGCCACGGTGGTCCACGCGCATGTGACGGCCGAGGACTTCGTGGGGTCCTTCCGTGGTTCGGCACGGATCGCCCCATGGCTCCGGCGGTACCTCCGGTGGGCGTACGGCCTGGCCGACCTCGTGATCGTCCCCTCGGAGTACACCCGTGCGACGCTGGAGAGCTATCCGGTCGACACCGAGATCCGGGTGCTCTCGAACGGCGTGGACCGCGCCGCGGTCCAGGGTGGCGACCAGCTGGGCAGACGCTACCGCGAGCGGTACGGGCTCGGCGCGGAGGTGGTCGTCGGACTTGTGGGCAACGTCTTCGCGCGGAAGGGGCTGGACACCTTCCTGGCCGCCGCTGCATCGCTGCCCTACCGGTTCGTGTGGTTCGGTCCGTACGATGAGGGCGTCCACGCCTCGTCCGCGGTGCAGGCGGCGACGGCCGATCCACCCGCGAACGTCACCTTCACCGGCTGGGTGGACGACATCCGAGGCGCGTACGCGGCGATCGACGTCTACCTGTTCCCCTCCCACGCGGAGAACCAGGGGATCGCCGTGCTCGAGGCGATGGCCTGCGGGCTGCCCGTGGTCCTGAGCGACCTCCCCGTCTTCAGCGAGTATTATACCGATGGGACGGACTGTGTGATCGTGGACAGCACCGACGCGGCGATCGAGGCGGTGGCGTGGCTCGCGACCGATACCGCAGCCCGCAGACGGCTCGGGACGGCGGCCGCAGCGACGGCTGCGCAGCATGACCTGCGGGTCGTCGCCGAGGGGCTGCACCGGCTGTACCAGGAGCAGGTCGCATGAGCCTCCCGACCGTCGGCGTCTTCACCGACACCTACCTGCCGACGGTCAACGGCGTGAGCTACACCGTCGCCCTGTGGCGGGACCGGTACGTGCGACGTGGCGGGACGCAGTGGCTCGTCTACCCCGACCATCCAGACCGCGCCGCCGCCGATGGCGAACGGCCGGTGCGGTCGGTCCCCCTGCCGATCTATCCGGACTTCCGCGTCGCACCACCGATGCTCCCCGATGGCATCGGAGCGCTGGATCTCGTGCACGTACACAGCCCCTTCGGCATGGGCCTCGCGGGCCGCCGCGCCGCGCGCGACGTGCCGCTCGTGGTCTCCTACCACACGCCCACCCCGGCGTACGCGGCGTACGTGCCGGGGGGAGCGACCGTCGAACGCGCGGTCGCTGCACTCGCGAGCCGGTACGAACGGTGGTTCCTCCAGCAGGCGGACCTGGTGGTGTTCCCCTCGGCGGTGACGCGAGACGCCTCCCCGGCTGTGGGCGAAGAGCAGCCACCGACCGCCGTGGTCTCCAACGGTGTGGACCTGGACCGCTTCGCACCGGCGGCACCCTCCCCCACGGTCGCCTCAGCGGTGTCGGCGGAGCGCCCCACGATCGGGTACACGGGTCGCCTGGGCCAGGAGAAGCAGCTGGATGAGCTGCTGCTGGCGGCCGCAGAGCTGGATGTGCAGGTGCTCGTCGGTGGGGATGGACCCGCGCGTGCCGACCTCGAGGGGATCGCGCGGCAGCGCGGGGTGGATGCCACCTTCCTCGGGTTCCTCCCCCGCGAGGAGCTGCCCGGGTTCTACAGTGCGCTCGACCTGTTCGTGTTCCCCTCCCCCGTGGAGACGCAGGGGATCGTCGCCATGGAGGCGATCGCCTGCGGGACCCCGGTGATCGCCGCAGATGCGGCCGCGCTCTCGGAGACGGTGACCGATGGGGTCGATGGGCTCCACTACCCACCCCGCGACATCGACGCCCTGCGTGCGGCGATCGCGCGGGGGCTCAGGTCGCAGGGTACCCTGGAGGCGGGCTGTCACCGCCAGCGCGACGCGCTCGGTGTCAGCGCATCCATCGACGCGCTGATCGGGCACTACCGTGCGCTGTGCTGATCAGTCGTTCCCCTGTTCGACCAGCTCCTCGAGGGCGACGCCGATGCGCGTCACCTCCTCGCGGAGATGCTGCAGCTCACGCACCAGCGGTGCCAGGTCGACCGCCGGTGGCTGCTCTGACTGGCCGGATCCTCCCGACAGCACATCCAGCCAGGCGGGGTCCGCACGGGTGCCTGCCTCCGGCCCCACCGGTCGGTCCTCCGCGGAGAACGCCTCGCGGACCGCGGCGACCTGCTCTGCGAAGCTCTCTGCGCCATCGGTCCCCTCCGGCTCATCCTCGGGCATGCTCGCGGATGGGTGCCCCCGGTGTGTGAATCTGTTGCTCACCCCGGGTCGTACGCATCGATGGCCGATGCCACCCGGTCGGGGTCCTCCGGGGTGTGTGGTGCACTGAGCGGTGAGACCGACACCCGCCCCTCCATCACCGCTCGCCGGTCGGTCCCTGCTGGATCGGGGATCTCCCCCGTGCGCATCTGCTCCCAGACCGCATCGTGCAGTCGGACCTCGCGGTCGCCTGCGGACTGTGCGGTCATCGCATACCACGTCGAGGGCTCTGTGACCTCCATGGCTGCGGTCGGTCGGCCGGGGTCCGACGCGATGGGGGCGTTGATGTTCAGGTAGCCACCGGTCGGCACGAGCTCCTCGAGTGGGCGCTCCAGCAGGAATCGGGCGGTGCTCGTCGCCTCGACGAACACCGCCGGGTCGACCGCCTGCTCCTGCCATGGGGTCTCCCCCCCACCGGGGACGTACATCGAGACCGCCATCGCCGGCACCTCGAAGAACGCCGCCTCGACCGCGGCGGAGACGGTCCCCGACCGCCCCAGGACGTACGCCCCGAGGTTCGCCCCCTTGTTGCACCCCGCGACCACCGCATCGACCTCCGGACACAGCAGCTCCACCCCGGCGACGACGCAGTCCGCGGGCGTCCCGTCGACCTCGTACCCCCACTGGTGCTGGCTCACCTCAAGATCCCAGCTCAGCTGCCTGCCCACCGATGACTGGTCGGTCGCTGGTGCGACCACCGTGACATCACACGTCTGTGCGAGCATCTGGTACATCGCCCGGATCCCGACCGCATCCACCCCATCGTCGTTCGTCAGCAGCACCCGCTGGCGATGGGTCATGCGGAGGGTCCCGGCCCGGGCGGATTAGCTCTTCTGCCGGGCGTCGCCAGCGGCTCGACCACCGACTCATGGTCGATCACCAGGTTGACCGCCCCCTCGGTCTCGTTCCACAGCGCGAGGACCCCCTCGAACCGGCAGATGCTGCCGTACGGCACCCACGCGATGGGGTCCACGAGCTCCCCCGAGACGGTCTGGACGACGAAGTGGTCGACCGTCTGTGAGCCATCGCCCACCCGGAAGATGGGGTTGCCCGCCGCCCCCGCGGCGAGGTCGTGTGAGAGCTTCGTCCCGACCACGTTGATCCGGTCGGTGATCCGCTCGGGCGTCTCGGCCAGCGGCCGCACCCGATCTCGGTCGAACGACGGGGCGAAGCGGACCGCGCCATCGGGCCGGAGGATGCTGTAGCTGAACTGCACATGGGGGTTGAGGTAGGTCGTGGCGGTGGGCTCCGGCGCCTCCGCCTGCAGCTGCGTCTGCCACCGGGGCGGCTCCAGGGGCTGGCCCACGTCGAAGCCCCACCCCGGATCGGATGGCTCCCGCCCCGGCCAGAGCCGGGGCTCGGGGGCGAACACCCCCGCACGCGCCGTCAGCTGGCGTTCGACCGCCCGCAGCCGCACGCTCTGGTCGCGGTCGCCCGGCTCGACGAGCAGCAGCGCACCGTCGTCTCGGAGACACCCGAGCAGCCCATCCGCCACCGCCACGGGGTCCGCCAGCTCCCCGAGGACGTTCGCACAGACGATCAGGTCGAACGGGCCGCCCGGATCTTCGATCCATCGTTCGACGGTGCAGCGGTGCAGCTGGGCGTGCAGGTTCGGTCCGGTCACCGCCGCCATCGCCTCGAGCACCTCCACCGCCGCCGAGGGCTCGATCGCGTGGTACTCGAGCAGGGTCTGCGGTCCCAGCCGCGCCTCGATGCCGAGCATCGGCCCTCCGGTCCCAGCACCGACCTCCGCGATCCGCAGGGGGCGACCCAGCAGCTGCGTCTCGATCAGCGGCGCGAGGGCGTACCCGATCGTGGCGTAGTACCGCGGCAGATGGTAGATGAGGTACGCGAGGGTGGTCTCGCGGTCGTACGTCACCGTCTCCCCCGCGAGGTACCCCGCCTTCATCGCATCGAGGGCGGCTCGCAGCCGGTCGCCACTGTCCCCCGCGGCCCACCCCGCACCGCCGTGGTCCCGCAGCAGCTGCGACCCCGCCTCGACGACGGATGCAGGCAGCGCTCGTGGTGCCCAGTCCCGGTCCGGCACCGCCGTCGTGGGGGCCGGTCGGAAGCGCCCTGCCGCATCCTGGATGAGCCCCCAGCGCGTCGCGTGGGCGGTGAGCACGGCCCTGACCCGCGCGGCATCCGCGTCGACGTACGTCGCCAGCTCCACCGGGTCCAGCGGTCGCACCTGCTGGAGGTACCGCACCAGGTCGTGCAGCTGCGCATCCAGCGGGGTCATCCGCCCGGTTCGTGCCGCCCGTACAGCGCCTCGATCACCGCGGGGTCCGCTGCCAGCCGGCGGGCCGCCGCGGCGAGCGCCTCGGTGCCGTCGAAGCTCTCCTGGATCTCCCGGTAGACCGCGGGGTCCCCCTGGGTCACCCGCTCGAGCAGCCGCTCGAGCGTCTCCGAGACCGGGGTGTGCAGCTCCGGTGGGACCGCATCGGCCGCCATCCCGTATGCGAAGATCGCCGCATGCGCGGCGCCCTGCACCGTCCGCATCGCCCGGTCATGCGTCTCGGGGGTGGTCATGACGAGCTCGTTGCCCACCGCCCGGAGGCGCTCACGGATCGCGGTGGTGTGTGGGCCATCGGCGTCGACCACCGTCGCGATCCGGCCCGGGGCCGCACGCGGGGCGAACAGCGGGTGCATGCTCATGCGCTCGCGCCCTCCGGCGGCCTCCCGCATGGCCGACACCGGCCCCTGCATGTGCCCGGTGACGTCGATGATGGCCCCTGTGGCGAACGGCGCGTATGTGGCGATCGCCGCTGGGGTCGCCGAGATCGGCACCGCGAACGCGACGACGTCGGCGGGGTGGCCCTCCGTGGTGGCCGTGGCTGCACCCGCGGCGGCCGCCCCTTCGGCCGTCTGCGGGTCGCGGTCGAGGTAGCTCACGTTGGCGATGGGCCCGAGGGTCGCTCCCAGCCACCGACCCATCACCCCCGCCCCCACGACAAGCAGCTCCATGGCCGACCACTCGCCAGGGTGGGGCTAAAAGCACCCCGTCAGAGCACGAACGTCTCCGGGGCATCCGTGAGCACCTCCGCACCGTCATCGGTGACGACGACGAGGTCCTCCAGGCGGATGCCCCCCACCGCGGGGTCGTACAGCCCCGGCTCGACGGTGACCACCGCCCCCCGTGCCAGCGGTCCCGCCCCCGGGGCGAGCCGGGGGTCCTCGTGCACGGCGAGACCCACCCCGTGGCCGGTCGCATGGATGAACCCCGTCGCGGTCGCCGGATCGGTGTCCAGTGTGGGATGCCCCGCATCCGCGAGCACCCCGCTCACGGCCTCATGGACCGCCTCACCGGTGACGTCGGTGGCGATCGCCTCGATGCCCGCCGCCTTCGCAGCCGCGACGTCCGCGTACCACTCCCGACAGCGTGCGCCCGGGTCGCCCACGCTCACCGTGCGGGTCATGTCCGCATGGTACCCGCTGGCGACCGCCGCGGGGAAGATGTCGAGGATGATCGGCGCCTCCGCAGGCAGCGGACCGCTGCCGCGGTCATGGGGGTCCGCCGCCTGTGTGCCACCGGCACAGATGACCGGCCCCGGCCGACACTCCGCCGCATAGAGCGTCATCGCCACCTCCTCGCGCACCCGCTCACTCGTCAGCGGCTCCCCCTCGTGACGGAGCTGCCCCGCCGCGTCGATGTCGCACGCGCGCAGGAGGTCGACCGCCGCGGCGAACGCGTCCTCCGTCGCCGCCTGGGTGGCGGTGATCGCCGCACGCTCCTCCGGCTGCTTGACCGCGCGGAGCTCCGCGAGGGGGTCCTCGGTGGCGACGGTCACCCGTACCCCCCGCCCGCGGAGCTGCCGGACCGTCCGGACGGGTGTCGACGGTGGGACCGCGACATGACCGACGGCGTGCTGGCGACAGATGGCCCCCTTGATCACCGCCTGTGCGGTCGCGCGGCCGTAGCGCGCACGCAGGCGGTCGGCCCCCAGCTCGGTGGTGACGACCACCGCTGTCGCCGCGCTCGTCCGCCGGGCACGCGCGGCCTCCAGCGGCGAGACGAGGACCACCAGCTCCTCGGGGGTGTACAGCGTGAGGTACGGATCGGGTGCATCGAACCCCGAGAGGTACCGCTGTGCCGGATCGGTGCCATCGGCATCGATGAGGTAGCCGTCGACACCCGCCTCGGCCAACCACGCATCGAGCGTCGCCGCAGGGTGGTCCATGCACGTCGGGGGAGCGGCAGCGGCAAAACCTGTGGGGCATCGCACCGGTACGGCTTTGTCGGCGCCGTCGGCTGTCCGCACATGGATGTGCGCATCGCCCCTGCAGCGCTGGGCGGGTCGGTCCGGGCGCCGCCGTCGAAGAGCTACTCGCACCGGGCGATCCTCGCGGGGGGGTACAGCGACACCGCCACGATCGTGGGTGCGCTCGAGAGTGCGGACACAGCCGCGACCCGCCGGGCGGTCGAGGCGTTCGGGGCGGCGGTCACCGACGCCGGTGAGCACGCGGGTGAGACGGTCACGGGCTTCGACGGTGCCCCGGGTGTGCCGGCCGATGTGATCGACTGCGCGAACTCGGGGACGACCATGCGGTTGGTGACGGCGACGGCCGGTCTGGTCGAGGGGACCACGGTGCTCACCGGTGACGCATCGCTGCGGGGCCGCCCACAGGGCCCGCTTCTGGGTGCGCTCGACGCCCTCGGTGGGAGCGGTCTGTCCGTCCATGGGGATGGGACGGCACCACTGGTGATCGGTGGCCCCATCGGTGGCGGGAGCGTGACCCTGCCGGGGGATGTCTCCTCGCAGTACATCTCCGCGCTGCTGATGGCGGGGGCGGTGACGGACGCGGGGATCGCGATCGAGCTGGAGACCGCCGCGAAGTCGGCCCCCTACATCCAGATCACGATGGAGGTGCTGTCGGCCTTCGGTGTCAGCGCGGAGGCGACCGATGCGGGCTACCGTGTCGCCGGCGGCCAGCGCTACCGCCGGCAGGCCCCCTATGCGGTGCCGGGGGACTTCTCGTCGGTCTCATACCTCGCCGCACTGGGGGCGCTGTGTGCGGCGGAGCCGCTCATCATCGAGGGTGTGACGCCCTCCGCACAGGGGGATGCTGCGATCATCTCCATCCTCGAGGAGATGGGTGCGCCGATCAGCTGGGACCGCGAGGCGGCCACGGTGCGCGTCGGGGCCGCACCGCTTGCGGCGGTGACCGTCGATGTGGGTGACACCCCGGACCTGCTGCCGACGCTCGCCGTCCTGGGGGCGTTCGCTGACGGGCAGATGTGCCTGGAGAACTGCGGGCATGTGCGCCTGAAGGAGACCGATCGGGTGGCGGTGATGGCCGAGGCGCTCACGCAGCTCGGGGTGGCCGTCGAGGAGGAGCCGGATCGCCTCTGCATCGGTGCAGCCCCCGCGACGCTCGGGGGCGAGGCGCTCGACGGCGCCGGGGACCATCGGATCATCATGGCGCTGAGCGTCCTCGCGACAGCAGGCGACCGCGCCTGCAGCATCAGTGGCGCGGAGGACGTGGCGGTGTCGTATCCGGGGTTCTTCGACGCGCTGGAGCGCCTCGGCGGCCAGGTGCACCGGGGGTGAGCGTCTCGCAGATATTTATGTGACCGCCCCCGACGTGGCGGACATGAACGGGGATCGGTTCGGTCGGCTGTTCCAGATCACGACCTACGGCGAGAGCCATGGGCGCGCGATGGGCGTCACCATCTCGGGGTGTCCTGCGGGGCTGCCGCTCGATGCGTCGATGGTGCAGGAGGAGCTCGACCGTCGCAAACCGGGCCAGTCGATGATCACCACCTCGCGTGGCGAGCCGGATGCGGTGACGATCAACTCGGGCCTCCAGGACGGTGTGACGACGGGCACGCCCATCGGGATGGTGATCGAGAACAAGGACGCGCGCTCGAAGAAGTACGAGCCGTACGTGACCGCGCCGCGGCCCTCACATGGGGATTTCACCTACTCGGCGAAGTTCGGGACCCGCAGCTGGGGTGGTGGTGGGCGCTCGTCCGCGCGCGAGACGCTGAACTGGGTCGCCGCGGGGGCGGTCGCGAAGGCGATCCTCGCCCGCGTCGACGTCGAGGTGGCCGCACACGTGTGCCAGATCGGTGACATCCGGGCCCCGCCGGTGTCGTTCGAGCAGATGCGGGCCGACGCAGACAGCAACCCCGTCCGGTGTGCGGACCCCGAGACCGCAGAGGCGATGCGCGAGCTGATCGACGGGTACCAGCAGGAGGGTGACTCGATCGGCGGCGCCGTGGCCTTCGCCACCCGGGGGGTGCCTCGTGGGCTGGGCGCACCGCGGTTCGACGCCGCCCCGGCGCGGCTGGCGCAGGCGCTGTTCGCGATCCCCGCGGTGACCGCCGTCGAGTTCGGCCTCGGGCGTGAGGCACGGGCGTGGACGGGCTCTGCACGCAACGAGGACTGGGAGTTCTACGAGGATGCGGACGCTGACCGGCAGGAGGCCGTGACCGCGGAGCCGGGAGATCCGATCCCCACGGGCAACACCCACGGCGGGTTCCAGGGGGGCATCACCACCGGTGACCCGATCACCGGGGAGGCCACCTGGCACGCGCCGACGTCGATCCCCAAGCCGCAGCGGACGGTGGACTGGGAGACCGGCGCGTACGAGGACATCCAGGTGCTGGGGCGGCACGACCCCGTGCTCCCCCCGCGCGCGGTGCCGGTCGTCGAGGCGATGATCCGGCTGACGCTCGTCGACTTCATGCTGCTGGCCGGACGGATCAACCCCGACCGGCTGGATGCCGACCCCGGCAGCTACCGCACATCCTACCACCCCTCACGGCCGGAGTAGCGGCGGTGTGCGGGCGACTGTCATGATTATTCCTTGCTAACCTATGACAAGGTTTTACTTCAGCAGTCGGCAAGCAAGGTGCAGTGGCCTTCGGGCCTCAATACATCTATGATGCAGAACGAACTCATCTGGCGGATCGCAGGTGGATCCGGAGACGGGATCGCCTCGACCAGTCAGAACTTCGCGAAGGCGCTGATGCGTGCGGGACTGTACGTCTTCACGCATCGGCACTACCCCTCCCGCATCCGTGGTGGACACACCTACACGGAGGTGCGGGTCGCCGCGGAGCCGGTGACCTCGCGGGGGGATGGGTACAACTTCCTGCTGGCGCTCGGTGACTCGTTCGCACGCAACCCCTCAGAGGGGGCGTACTACGGGAACGAGCAGATCAAACCGCTGGCAGAGAACCTGGATGAGCTCGTCGATGGTGGGGTCATCGTCTACGACGACGGCCTGATCGACACCGACGACATCCCCGATTTCGACGCACAGGTCGAGGCACACGGCTGGCATGTGTACCCGGTCGACCTGCGGTCGATCGCCCGTGAGCACGGTCGGGAGGTCATGCGCAACACCGCGGGTGTGGCCGTGACCTGCGCGATCGCCGGCATCGAGCCCCAGGTGATCACCGGGTTGATGTCGGATGCGATGCCCACGAAGATCCTGGAGCCGAACCTGGAGGTGTTCGATGATGCCTTCGAGACCGTCCGCAGCGAGTACGATGTGGATGCACCGGGCATCGAGCTCCCCAGTGACGGGGACGCAGGCGATCAGGTGCTCATGTCGGGCTCTGATGCGATCGCGTACGGCGCGCTCGATGAGGGCTGTCGGTTCATCGCCGGCTACCCGATGACGCCGTGGACGGAGGTGTTCACGATCATGTCGCAGAACCTCCCCCAGGTCGGCGGGATCTCCGAGCAGGTCGAGGATGAGATCGCCGCGGCAGCGCTGGCCGTCGGCGCCTCGCATGCGGGTGTGAAGGCGATGTCGGGCTCCTCCGGCGGGGGCTTCGCACTCATGTCCGAGCCGCTTGGGCTCGCGGAGATGACCGAGACGCCGGTGGTGCTGCTCGAGGCGATGCGGGCGGGCCCCTCCACGGGGATGCCCACGAAGCCGGAGCAGGCCGACCTCGAGCACACCCTGTACACCTCTCAGGGCGACTCACACCGGGTGGTCTTCGCACCGGGCGACGCCGTCGAGGCGTACGAGCAGACCCGCAAGGCGTTCCAGGTGGCGTACGAGTACCAGATCCCCGCGATCGTCCTGTACGACCAGAAGAACGGGGGCGAACTGCAGTCGGTCCCCGCGAGCGTCTTCGACGTCGATCCGAACCCCTCGCTCGGGTCGACGCTCACGGAGGCGGAGCTGGCCGATGCGCCCCACGATCCCTCGGGCAAGTTCTACCGGTTCCAGCATGAGGTCGATGACGGGGTCAGCCCGCGATCGATCCCCGGCCAGGAGGGTGGGCGCTACCTCGCGACGGGCAACGAGCACATGCCCGCGGGGCACATCTCGGAGGACCCCGACAACCGTGTCGCCCAGGTGGACCGCCGCATGCAGAAGCTCGCGGCGATCCGCGCGCACCTGGATGAGGATGCGGAGACGCGCAACGTCCACCACGGCGAGTCCACCGCGAGCGTGGGCATCCTGACCTTCGGCTCGCAGAAGGGGACGGTCCGCGAGGCGGTGGAGATGCTCGCCGACGCGGGCACCCCCGTCGAGATGTTGGGGGTCTCCGAGCTCGCACCGTTCCCCATCGCATCCGTGCGGTCGTTCATCGAGGGCGTCGACACCGCGATCGTCGTCGAGATGAACGCCACGGGGCAGTTCCGGGGGCTCATCCAGCGGGAGCTGGGCGTCCACGGTGACCGCCTCGAGAGCCTCCTCAAGTACAACGGCAACCCGTTCGAACCACAGGAGATCGTCGATGGCGTCGCGGCGATCATCGATGACACCGTCGAGATGGGCGGCAACCAACCACGGCACGTACCCGCAGCAGGTGACTGATCATGAGTGCATTCAGTGCGATAGACGGAGAGGGAGAGTTCGACCAGACATCATTCACGCCGGAGCTCGAGCCCCAGGCGACGTGGTGTCCGGGTTGTGGTGACTTCGGTGTCCTCAAGGCGCTGAAGGGGGCGGCGACGGAGCTGGGGCTGTCCCCCGATGAGATCCTCCTGTCGACGGGGATCGGGTGCTCGGGGAAGCTGAACAGCTACTTCGAATCCTACGGCTTCCACACCCTGCACGGGCGGTCGTTGCCGATCGCCCGTGCGGCGAAGCTGGCGAACGACGGGCTGACGGTGATCGCCGCGGGCGGTGATGGGGATGGCTACGGGATCGGTGGCAACCACCTCATGCACAGCGCCCGGGAGAACCACAACATCACCTACATCGTCTTCAACAACGAGATCTTCGGGCTGACGAAGGGGCAGACCTCCCCGACATCCCCCAAGGGCCATGAGTCGAAGACGCAGCCGCATGGCTCCGCGAAGGACCCGGTGCGGCCGCTGTCGATGTCGCTGAACGCGGGGGCGTCGTTCATCGCCCGCACCGCCGCGGTGAACCCCAACCAGGCGCGGGACATCCTCGTCGAGGCGATCTCGCACGAGGGGTTCGCCCACATCGACTTCCTGACGCAGTGTCCCACCTGGAACAAGGACGCGCGGCAGTACGTCCCGTACATCGACATCAACGAGTCCGATGAGTACGAGATCGACATCCACGACCGCACGAGTGCGGCGGCGATGATGTTCGAGACCGAGGACCTGCTGCACGAGGGGACGGTCCTCACCGGTCGCTACTACCACGACCCCGACCGACCGTCGTACCAGCAGGAGAAGATGGCGCGGGGGGACATGCCGGAGGAGCCGCTGGCCGAGCGCTACTTCGACAGCGCCTACGAGTGGGAGCGCAGCTACGACCTGTTCCTCGACCGCCACCGCTGAGCCCGCACCCGATTGCGGGTGCGCAAGATATTTTTCGCATCCGTCGAACATTTGTTATGGAATCCGCATCGACAGCCGAGCGCATCCTCGCCGCACTCGAGGCGGATGCGAAGGCGTCGGTCGGCGACATCGCCGCTGCGGCCGATGTCTCGAAGCCGACCGCACGGAAGTACATCGCCCAGCTGGAGTCCGAGGGCGTCATCGTGGGCTACTCCGCGGACCTCGACCCCAAGAAGCTCATGACCACGACGATCGCGCTGGTGGGGGTGGATGTGGAGTCCGACCAGTACGTGGCGGTGAGCCGTGCGCTCCGGTCGGTCCCCCAGGTGCAGTCGCTGTACAGCTCCTCGGGCGACCACATGCTCATGGCGGAGGTCCGCGCCGCCGACGGGGACGCGGTGGGTGATGTGATCAGCGAGACGATCCTCTCGATCGATGGGGTCACCGCCGCGCACCCGAGCTTCCTGCGCGAACGGCTCAAGTGACCGGTGCCACCCATGCAGGACCAGACGCTGCCGGGGACGACGACCACCTCCGACGTCGACCGGGTGATCCTCCACGTCGATATGGACTGCTTCTACGCCTCATGCGAGCGGCTCCGTGCTCCCGAGCTCGAGGGGGAGCCGCTGGTGATCGGGATGGGGTACCACCCGGGGGACGACGGTGGTGCCGTCGCGACCGCCTCCTACGAGGCGCGGGCACACGGGGTGCACTCGGCGCAACCGATCGACCAGGCGCTCGCGCGGCTCCCGCGCGCGGCGGACGAGCCGGAGACCCCCACGGGCATCTACCGCCCGGTCGACCTGGAGTACTATCGCGTGGTCGCCGAGGCGGTCAAGCAGCTGCTGCGGGAGCGGGCGGACATCATCCGCGAGGTCAGCATCGACGAGGCGTACCTGGATGTGAGCTCGCAGACGTCATGGGGCGGCGGGGCCGATGCCCCCGGTGCGTTCGCCGCGGCCCTCCAGGAGGAGCTCGCCGCGGAGGTGGGGGTGCCCGCGAGCATCGGGGTCGCCGCCAACATGGCCACCGCGAAGATCGCCTCTGACCATGACAAGCCGGAGGGGCTGGTCGTCGTCCCCCCGGGGGAGGCCGCCGCGTTCCTCGCACCGCTGCCGATCGAGGACCTCCACGGCATCGGCCCCGTCTCCGCGCGGGAGCTCCGCGAGCGGTCGGTCGCGACGGTCGGTGACCTGGCCGTGGTGGATCCGACGGTCATCACACGGCTGTTCGGCACCCGCGGCGCGGAGCTGCAACAGCGGGCACGGGGCATCGACCCACGTGTGGTCGAGCCGACGGGTGCTCCGAAGAGCCTCTCGCGGGAGCGGTCCATGCAGCCGACCGATGACGTCGCGTCGGTCACCGCGGCCGTCGGGGAGCTGGCGGCCGCCGTCGCCGATCGCGCACAGCAGAAGGGGGCGCTGTACCGCACGATCGGGATCAAGCTCGTCACACCCCCCTTCGAGATCAACACCCGCGAGCGGAGCCTCGGTGGTCCCGTCGACGACCCCACACTGGTGCGCACGGTCGCACTGGAGCTGCTCGAGGAGTTCCACGGCGCGACGGTCCGCAAGGTGGGCGTGCGGGTCTCGAACCTCTCGTTCGCGCCGACGGACCAGGCGGACCTGCAGGGGTGGTCGGCACCCACCGACCGCCCGGAGCGCCCCCAGCGTCGGGGCCAGACCTCCCTCGATGGGTTCGACGGCGCCTAGGCGGGTATGAGCGCGGCGAGCGCGGCTGCGGGGTCGGCCGCCTTGGCCACCCCGGACGCGAGCAGCACGCCCTCGGTGCCCAGCTCCCCTGCGGCGGTCACGTCTGCGGCCGTCGACACGCCGGCGCCGCAGTAGACCGCGACCGACGGATCGACCTCTGCGGCCGCCGTCACCGCATCACGCACGACATCCGGGTCCGCGGTGGCCACCGACACATCCCCCCCGATCAGCGCGGGGGGCTCGATCGCGACGACATCCGGTCCCAAGGCGGCGACAGCTGCGGTCTGTGCGGGCGTGTTCGCACACACGCAGGTCCGCAGCCCCGCCCGCTGTGCGGCGGTGATCGCCGTGTCGATCTGGGCCAGCCGGAGGCGGCGCTCGGAGTGATTCAGCAGCGTCCCCGTCGCACCCACCGCGGCGGCGACGCCGGGGTGGACCGTCCCGGTGTGGCTGCCGTGTGCGATCGGGTCGACGTGCTGGGCCCAGGTGTCCGCACCGGCCGCTGCGACGGCTGCGATCTCCGGCGCCTGCGGCACCACGGTGATGGGCACCTCATCGGTGGCCTGCTCGACCGCGGTCTGCGCCAGCGCAGCGGCGTCACACGCGTACGCCTTCAGATTCAGCACGATGTGCATGCGATGTGTTCACTCGGAGGTCAGTAAAGCGGTTGTGTTCGGTCAGTCGCCGCGTTTGACCACATCCCCGAGCGTGGTCGTCGTCGAGGCCGACCCGCTCCAGTCCGTCTCCACGTCCGCACCCCCCTCCAGCAGGGAGATGTCGAGCGCCCGCTCCAGCTTCTTGCGGACGCGGTCATCGGGTAGCATCGACCCCCGCTCGAGCTTGCGGATCAGCGACGCCTTCTCGTTGAGCTGCCCGGCGAGCTCCTCCTGACTCAGCCCGAGGTCCTCACGGGCCTCCCGGATCTGCGCATCGTAGTCCGTGGCGATCTCGGGCATCGTATCGAACATGTCACGCCGGGGGCGCTCGGCCCGCGTCGTGGTGGACGGCGCCTCGGTGGTCGTCCGCTGGCCGGTGGAGTACTTGTTCGTCGACTGCGTCGCCGCATCGGGCTCACGCACCTCCGTCCCGAACCCCTTGCACTGCTCGCACAGCTGGAGGGTCGCCCCCTCGATCTTCACCTTCGTGAGCGATGCATGCTCTCCGCCACACATCTCACAGTGGGCCATGGCACCTGTAGCCCAGCCGGTTGTATAAAGTCGACGACGCCCCCTACAGGCGCCGCCAGCCATCGGCGAAGCGCTGCAGCGCGGTGAGGTGTCCGACCACCCCGAAGCCGACCAACAGCAGCCACAGCAGTCCCACCCCGCCGACGCTGGTGACCCCCAGTGCGACGAGCGCACTCGCGGCCACCACGAGCGCCAGCCGGTCCGCACGCCCGATGAGCCCCCCGTAGGCCCGCCCGAGGCCGACCGCCTGGATCTGGGTGCCCATGTAGGAGGTCATCAGCACCCCCGTGACCGCCAGCAGTCCCACCGCATAGGCCTCGATCCCTGCGGCGAGCGCACCGATGATGATCAGGTCCGCATACCGGTCCAGCACGTGGTCCAGGAGGTCCCCCTCGGCGGCCTCGGAGCCCTCGACCCGTGCGAGGGCCCCGTCGACGAGGTCCAGCCACCCGTTGAGGAACACCGCCAGGGCGCCCACGGCGTACGACGGGGGGGTCGCGAGCAGGAACGCCACCGCAGCCACGACCGCCATCGCGAAGGCGATGACCGAGACCCCATCGGGGGTGAGTCCTGCCCACCCCGCAAGGCGCACCCACGGCCCCAGTGCCCGGTCGGCCAGTGGCCGCAGTCGGTCCAGCGTCATAGGACCCCGCTGAAGTCGACGGTGCCCGCCGAGGGGCTCCAGCTGCCCGTCACGAGCGCCGCCACCTCCTCTGTGACCGCCTCGGGCGGACGCCCGCTCGTGTCGACCTCCGCGACCGCCGGGGCCCCCAGCGCCGCCACGGCCTCCGCCAGGATGAGGTCGAGCGCCTCCGCCTCACAGTTCTCGGCGATCGCCTCCGGCGTCCGGTCCACGGCGGTGAGCCGCTGAGCCAGCTCCGTGGGGTGACACCGCAGCACGATCGCGCGGTCGGGCTCGAGGTGATGGGCGAGATGTGAGACGATCACCCCCTCACGCGAGGCGGCCCACCCCCGGAGGCGGCTGAGGTCGGCGATCACCGACCGGCGGGCCTCGTCGGTGCCCACCGCAAACCCCGCCTCGACGGTCGCCGTCTCCAGCTCGTGGACGGGGATCGCTCCGCGCCCAGCGAGCGCCGCGCCGACCGTCGTCTTGCCGACGCCCGGTGTGCCGGTGAGTGCCACCTGCATCGGTCACCCCGCCAGGATCGACTCGAGCGTCGCGATCGCACGCTCGGTCTCCTCGACGGTGCCACAGCTGATGCGGACACACCCCGGCAGGCCGAAGCTCGTCGCATCACGCAGGATCACCCCCGCCTCCTGTGCCGCCTCGGTCACCGCGGTCGCCGCGCCGACGTCCGCCAGCACGAAGTTGCCACCCGATGGCCAGGTGTGGGCGGTGAGCTCCGCCTGCAGCAGCTCACGTGATCGGCGGACGGTCGCGACCGTCTCCTGGAGGTGGGTGGTGTCACCGAGGGCGGCGCGCGCGGCATGGCACGCGAGGTGGTTCGTCGCGAAGGGGGTGTTCACCCGGGCGTACGCATCTGCGAGCGAGGCGGGGACGACCGCATAGCCGATGCGCAGCCCCGCCAGCCCATAGGCCTTCGAGAACGTCCGCAGGACGGCGATGTTGCCGAGCGCATCCACCGCCTCGGCCATGCTGGGGTGGTCGCTGAACTCCCCGTACGCCTCATCGATCACGACGAGCGTCTCCGGTCCGACCCCCGCAGCGATCTCGCGGATCTGTGTGGGCGTCAGCTCGGTCCCGGTCGGGTTGTTCGGTGTCGTGAGGAACACCAGCCGCTGCCCGTCGTACGCCTGCAGGACGGCCGCGGGTGTCTGGGTGAAGTCATCCGCGGCTGTGAGCGCGTACGTGTCGACCCCGCCGTGGTGGTAGCGCGCGGACATCGCGTAGTACGCGAAGCCCGGGTCGGGTGCCAGGACCCGTTCATCCGGCCGCAGCATCGCCCGGTGGAGGTAGTCGATCGCCCCATCCGCACCGGCGGCCAGCCACACCTGCGCCGCATCGACCCCGAGGTGCTCGGCCACCGCCGCACGCAGGTCGACCACCGCAGACTTGGGGTAGCTGCTGACGGCCTCGGTGGCCTCAGCAAGCGCCTGCAGAGCCGCCGGGGGGGCCCCCAGGGGGTTCTCATTCGCCGACAGCTTGATGAGTGCCTCTGGCTGTCGTCCCAGCTCACGTGCGACCTCCTCGATGCCCCGACCGGGGACGTACGGGGTGTGTGTGGTGAGGTCGCGTGGCTGCATGCACCCACTCCGACGGACGGTGATTAAACAGTGTCCCATCGGCCACCGGCAGAGGGTTCAAGCCATCCACGGGCCGTGTCGTCCACATGGAGCTCACATACTACGGCCACTCCACGCTCGCGGTCGATGCGGTGGGGACCAGCCTGCTGATCGACCCGTTCTTCGGGCACCCGGACGTCACCGGGGACCCCGCCGCCGAGCTCAGCCCGGAGTACGTCCTCGTGACGCATGGGCATGCCGACCACATCGGTGCGATCGATGCGTTCAGCGACGCGACGATCGTGGCCGTGCCGGAGCTCGTGGGCTATCTCGAGCAGCAGCATGGGGTCTCCGACACGATCGACATGAACATCGGCGGGACGGTCCGCTGTGGTGAGCTGCACGTCACGATGGTCCGGGCCGACCACACCAACAGCGGTGGGACCGACCACACCCGCTCGCTGGGGATGCCCGTGGGGTTCTGCATCGGCACGGGAGCGCCCCAGCTCGAGGCCGACCCGACGGTCACCACGCTGTACCATGCGGGTGATACGGGGTTGATGTCTGAGATGCGCGACGTCATCGGTGCGTACCTCCGGCCCGATGTGGCCGCACTCCCGGTGGGTGATCACTACACGATGGGGCCCCAGCAGGCGGCTGTGGCCGCGGCATGGCTGGGTGTGGAGGCGGTGATCCCCATCCACCACGGGACGTTCCCACCGATCGAGGTGGACCTGGATGCGGCGGTCTCGACGATCACCGCTCACAGTGACGTGCGGGTGCATCCGCTGGGGGTCGGCGAGCAGCTGACGGTGGGGTGATGCGGCGGGTCACCAGCCGTCGGTGAGTGTCTCGAGGCTGTCGATCGTCCGGTCCGGGGTGACCCCCGCGGGCGCCTCCGAGGCGACACCCGTGGTGACATGCACCGTCCGCATGGCTGCGCCCGCCCCGAGTGCGATGTCGGTGTCCAGCCGGTCCCCCACGACGAGCAGGGACTCCGGGGACGCGTCGAAGGCCTCCAGCACCATCGACCGCATCGTCGCCGATGGCTTGCCGCAGATCGCGTTGGGCTCACGCCCGGTGACGCCGGCGACCGCATGGATCATCGCCCCCGACCCCGGGCGCGCCCCGGCCGCCGCAGGGATGACCATGTCCGGGTCGGTCCCGATGAACCGCACCGCCGCGTCCGCCAGCAGCGTCTGCGCACGCACGAGGGTGTCGTAGTGGAACTCGCGGTCGATGGAGACGACCAGCACCTCCACCGGGTCGCTGAGCGGTCGCACATCCAGCGCCGCTGCCCGGAGCTGCTCGCGGAGCGACTCCGCGCCGATGACGCCCACCGCCGCATCCGGGTGGTCGCGCCTGAGCAGCCGGACCGTCGCCCTCCCCGCGGTGAGCACCTCCTCCTCGCGCACGTCGATGCCCGCGGTCGCGAAGCGGTCGACGTAGCTCGCCGGCTGCGCGGTGGGGTTGTTGGTGACGAAGCGGACCGGGATCTCCTCCCGCCGACAGGTCGCGATCGCCGCGGTGGCGCCCGGGAGTGCGCGTGTCCCCCGGAGGACGGTCCCATCGATGTCGAAGATGACCCCTGCCGGTGGCATGGAGGGGGGTCACCTCGTCAGCGGTTTGAACACCGCGGTCCCCCCATCTCATCTGCGGGATGCATCCGACGGATGGGACAATAAGACGCAAGTACACCCCCACCAAGCCTCGCCTGTGAGCAACGTCCAGTTGACCCTCGTGCAGATCGACAACTACGGTCCGTGGACCGTGACCCCGCACCCCCGTGCGGAGATGGACCTCCAGACGCTGCAGTCCCGGCTGTACGCCGACATCGCGCAGTTCGTGGGCTCTCGCGGGGGCTACATCTTCTTCACCCGCTTCGACAACATGGTGATGGTGACCAACGGGCTGGACGGGGAGACCCTCCAGCGGCTGCAGCGAACGGTCGGTAACCGCTTCCCCGTGACCGTCTCGTTGGCGACCGCACACGACCCGAGCCCGGTGACCGCCCTCGAGGTCGCGACCACCCAGCTGCAGGCGGCCGGCTCCGCCCAGGATCACCGTCGGACGGAGGTCCTCGCGGGTGAGCCCCTGCCGGTGAGCGCCCACTCCGCAGATGATGTGCACATCGCCCACTTCGATGTGAACGATGCGACCGGCCGGTTCACCGACCAGCTGAACGCGTATGACACGTTCATCGAGATCGAGCAGGCGTACGCGAGCCTCATGCGCTATCTGCGGGCAGAGTACGGGGGCCTGAGCTTCTTCGTCGGCGGGGACAACATGATCGCCGTCGTCCCCGAGCTCGACGCCGCGGCGTACGCCGATGTCATCGATGTGGTGGAGGCGGAGACGGGGGTCGTCCTCAAGGTGGGTGTCGGCACCGCGAGCACCGCCCAGGCGGCGGGCTATGCGGCCAAGCACGCCCTGGAGGAGTGTCGTGCCACTGGAGATGGCGTGGTGCTCGCGGGACCGGCCGCCGCGGTCGAGGGTGACGACTGACGACGAGAGCGGCCCGACCGCGAGGCTGAGGAACCCAGGGAGCGCGGCCACCGAGATTGTCCCGAGTACCGGACCGAGTACGAGGCGAGCGGTGTGATCGAATCCGCCGACGGTTTTCGCCTTTTGACCACGCCGTGTAGATGCGCTGAGGAAATAGCACCATCTGGCCTTGGCGAAAGCTTCACGCGGTTACGGAGTCGCTGCGAGCGTGCTGGTGCCCCGCGTCCGGCCGGTCTCGTCGCGATCGAGGACCTCAATCGTCGTTCCGCCGTCTGCCTCGTCGTAGAAGACCAGTGCCTTCCGGATCGTGCCGCTCTCGGCTGTGGCGTCTGGGCATACGGGAAATATGTTCAAATCACGGGAAGGATTTTGTTTGGACAGGTACAACACGCGTCTATGGCGACGAAAGCTGACAAGCGGGGCCGGATCTACCTCCCCAAGGACATCCGCGAGAAGCACGGCCGGAACTACCGCATCGTCGAGTTGCCCTCCCACGTCGCGCTGTTCCCCGTCGCCGACGATCCCCTGGCCGCGATCGAGGCGGAAGTTGGTGACGCCCTGGCGGGCAAAGACGTCGACGAGCTCAAAGCCGACGCCCGATCGAAGGCGGCTCGCGAGGTCGCGGCCGAGCGCGACGACGAAGAGGCCTGACCGCGGATGTACGTCGAGAGCGACTTCTTGTTCGCGCTGGCGAAGCCCGAGGACTGGCTGAAGGAGAACGCGAAAGCCGCACTCGAATCCGAGGAGGTGTACACGTCGCTCACCGCCTACACGGAGTTTCTGGTGTACTGGTACGACGAAGACGACGGCGCGTACACCGTCGACGCGTCGGCGCTCGTTCCGAATCTCCTGGAACTCGTGCCGATCCGGCCGGCGGAAAACGAAGAGGCGCTTCTCGTCGCCGTGTCCTTCATCGAAGAGTACGGCACGATCCCGTTCGACTCCGTCCACGCCGGGATCGCGCACGTCAACGGCGACACCGTCCTCTCGACGGAGCAGGATTACGACACCGTCGGCGTCGAGCGCGTCCCCCTCGATTCATACCTCGACGCCTCGGGGTGAGATTCCACGAGACGCGCGAGATTCACCCGCATTAAGGAAGTCGGTTTACGGCTGTAGAAGCAGCTCCGGCAGTGTATTTCGCAAGGATTACGATGGAAATGGGGCCGGAGGGATTTGAACCCCCGATCGACTGATATCTCCGGTGTGCGCCAATCGGAACCCCAGAGGGTCGTCATCGGTCCCGGTGATCATCCGGTTC
>JAVLBV010000050.1:0-7178 GCA_031580685.1 Haloquadratum sp.
TCTTCAGCTGCGATGGTGGCCTCTCGGCCGCCGGCTACCGCCCGTATGAGGCCACCGTGGCGCCGGGACCGACGGGAACGAGACCTCCAGCAGACCATCGCGCGCACGCTCGCACAGCACGAGTGCCCGGTAACCACGACGCTGTGAGAAGGTCTTCGCCACCTGAATCTCATCACCGTACTTGCTGTCGTACTCGGCGAGGATCTTGTTGGGGGCCAGGTCCTCGGATGTCATCAGGACCCGCTCCGATCCATTGACGATGAAGTAACCTCCGGGGTCGACGGGGTCCTCCCCGATCGTGATCAGCTCCTCGTCACTCAGGCCGTAGATGTTGCACTTCTCCGATCCGATCATGATGGGCATCCGACCCACCTTCGTCTCGGTGGTGTCGACGGCCACGGGCTCCTCCTTGTCCCCACCACGGACGATGGTCATCTCCATGAACACCGGTGCCGCGTAGGTGATGTTCCGCAGACGCGCCTCCTGGGGGTACAACAGCTCCTCTGAGCCATCAGCCTCGCGGACCCGCGGTGTCTCGACGCGGACATCGCCCAGCTCGACGTACACCGGCTCCTGACCCTCCTTGTCACCGATGTCCGTCTCGATCCGCGCCTTCTCGGTGACGACCTCCTGCATCCCCCGCTCGAGGAAGTTGTTGAACGAGCGGAAGTGATGTTCAGCGAGCCGGTCCTTCGAGAAGTACTCCCTGGAGATGACCCGCCGCGCCTCGCGGTTCATTCGATCACCAGGCGGTACGATACGGCCCGCTCTGTCGTGCGCGAATCGCGGGTGATCTTGATCACATCACCCTCGTTCGCATCCTCGGGGAGGGCGGGGTCCCGCCGCCGGATCTTGGGGAGGTCCGATGTCTCGATCCCGTACCGCGCCAGGACGGTTGATACCTCGTCCTCATCGATGACCTCGTGGTCAGGGACAAGCCTGTGTTTGGTGACGTCTGCCATGATTGGGTGTGGGGGGGTCTCGGATGGGAGAAGTTCTCACGTGATACTACAGCGTGTTATCAGCACCACACATTTAACAGTTCCCACATCGGGGTGCACCGCTAACCACGCCTCCCGGCGTTGCCCCCCGGTTGGGGTGTGGTGCGTATAGTTCTTCTGTCGGTGTGCCAGGGATGATAACCCTTAATGCCCGTTCTGGGAAATCCACCATCGGCACGTGCCCGGGTGGTGTAGTGGCCTATCATATGTCCCTGTCACGGACATGACACGGGTTCAAATCCCGTCTCGGGCGTGCCCGACCCCGCGTTTATCCCACAGAACGCCACAGCCGACGGCATGGTACGTCATGAGCGCGCGATCGAGGGGCTCCCCGTCAGACTCGTCATCGCACTGGTCGTCGGTGCGGCGACCATGTCGATCATGCTGAACATGCTCTCGGGTGTCGAGGGGCTGGTGGTGACCGAACTGGATGTCCGCCCGGTGCCCGATGTGATCGAGCCCGGTCCACAGGAGCTCGAGCTGACGGTCGTCGACCCCAGCGGGTCCGCAGTGGGCGATGCGATGGTGGTGGTCACCCCGGGCACCGCTGAGCTCAACGAGGTGATCACCGCACGTGCTGGTGCAGATGGGATCGCCCGTGTCCAGGTGGACCCCGGGCTGCGGCCGAACCAGGCGACGGGGACACTCGAGATCAGCATCAAGCCCCCCGGCGGGGGCAGCTTCGTGGACCAGCGGTCGAACACCGAGGTGCTGGTGATCAACCGGTGAGTCACGCGGGAGGCGAGATGGGTGCCCCGGCGGGGTGCCGCACCAGGGGGCGGGCCAGGTGCCGACGGGCCGAGGGGGGGACCTCGTACCAGCCGGGGGTGACCACCCGTCGCATGGGGCTGCGGACCCGAGTGGCAGCGGTCGTCCCACACCGATCACAGCGGTACCCCGCATCGCGCCCCGCAGAGGACATGCGCGCGCCACAGTCGGGACACGTGGGCGTCTCCCAGCGGTGTCGGCGGAGCTCCCGGAGGTGGATCTTCTCGAGGTTGACCTGTCCGTCCACGTGGGTCCCATAGACCGTGAGGCGGTCACCGGGCACCAGCGCGCGGATGATCTCGCGGAACTGCTTCGTGGGCTCGAAGGCGGCTGCCGTGATGGGTCCCACGGTGGTGGCGACGTCGATGAAGACGTGCCCACCCTCGACGGTGATGGGTGCGTCCTCGACGGTGCCCCCGAGCCGGTAGGCGGTCCGCTGCTGCAGCGGCCGCTCAGGGGGGTGGATGTGGGCATCGGTCCCCTGGTTGGTCCGGAACAGCTGTCGGTGCGTGACCGGTTCGGCCTCGATCGCCGCTGCGGTCGCGCGAACGACAGCCGGACGCTCACCGCGGATCCCATACAGCACCGGACACGGCGTTCGAGGCACGCAGACGGGGTAGGACGCCGAGTGGTCATACGTGTCCCACACGGCCGGGTACGCGACCTCCGCAGCCGCAGCCACGGTGTCGGGGTCCACCTCGCGGGCGGTGCCCCACCGTACGCGGCGGCGGTATGCGATCAGCTCGTAGCTCCACGGGTGGTGCGTCGCCATCGCCCCGACCGCCGCGAGCGCGCCGATCAGGCCGCGGCCACTCCCCCACCCCTGCGGGGTGTACCCGTGATCGGTGATGATCGCGTCGGCGGCCGCAGGGGTGACGATGCGATGCAGACAGGTGGTGCTGAAGCGGCGCACCGACCGGGGGGTGGCCGCGATCGGGTGGTCCGCGATGACCACACCCGGATCGGTGCCGGGGGAGTCGGTGCAGGCGTGCGCCTCGATGACAGCCGATGTGGACCGGCGGACCTGGTCGACCCCCGCGTCCGTCTCGAGGGCGACCGCCGCATTTCCGCGGGTCTTGTGCTCGACGGCGGGGTTCAGCCGGATCAGATAGGGTGTCCCCACGCGGGCACCCGCGTCGCGGAGTCGCGCTGCGATCGCGGTGGCGACGTACGTCGTGCACATGCCCGCGGTCTGGGAGTCCGTGTCATCGACCCCGATGAGCACCATGGCCATCCGTCGGTTCGTGGTGCCCTTGGGCGTTCTGCTGGACGGGCGGCACAATGTCTATAAGCGCGTGACCTCCTATCACACGCTATGAGCCGCTCGGCAGTCGTCGGGAACATCATCGCGATGTTGGAGGACGCGGGGTTCCTGGTGAGCGCGCGGTGTGCGATCCGACCGAAGAGCTTCGACATCGCCGCGCGGCGAGGCGAGGACATCCTGCTCGTGAAGATCCTGGGGAACATCGACGCGTACAAGCGGACGACGGGGATGGAGATGCGCCGGCTGGGGGAGTACCTCCGCGCGACCCCGCTGGTCATCGGACTGCAGACGCGCGATGAGCCCCTCAAGCCGGGGGTGGTGTACTTCCGCCATGGGGTACCGGTGCTCAACCCCGACACAGCGATGGAGCTGTTCATCCACGGGACACCGCCGCTGATCTACGCCGCACCGGGGGGGCTGTACGTCAACATCGACGGGGACCTCCTCGAGGAGGTGCGCCGCGAGCGGGGGTGGTCGCTGGGGCAGCTGGCGAAGGAGCTGGGGGTGTCCCGACGGACGATCTCGAAGTACGAGGATGGGATGAACGCCTCGATCGAGGTGGCGATCCAGCTCGAGGAGGTGTTCCAGCGACCGTTCACCCATCCGGTGTCGGTCCTCGAGGAGACGGACGAGTACCAGGACACCGCAGCACCGGAGGCTGCACCGGAGGTCGAGGCGGCGGATGAGCCGATCGTCAGCGTGCTCACCGAGGCGGGCTTCATCGTGCACCCGACGGTCCGAGCACCGTTCAAGACGGTGAGCCATGATGACGGTGAGCAGGGCGCTGTTGCGCTGTTGACGGGCCACTCAGCGATGACCAAGACCGCACGCAAGCGGGCACGGATCATGGCCTCCCTTGGGGAGGTGACGCGCACCCGCTCGGTGTACTTCACCGAGACGGACGCGAAGACCACCTCCGTCGAGGGGACCGCCATCGTGAGTCACCGTGAGCTCGCCGCGTTCCGCGAGCCTGAGGAGGTGCGCGAGGTGATCCGTGAGCGGACCGAGGACCCCCTGCGGGTCTAGGCGTAGGTCGACTCGAGGTAGTCGATGATGTCCGCTGATTCAGCCATCCCACCGACGTCGTGTGCGGGGTCGACGATCACAGGGACCCCCGTCTGACCGCTGATCTCCTCGACCTCCGTGCGGTCCGCATGGGCGCGGGGGACCTCCACCGATGCGTACTCGATCCCCAGTCGGTCCAGCGTGTCGATCACCTTCTGGCAGTACGGGCATCCGGGCAGCTCGTACAGTGTGATGTCTGCCATACCGCCACAGAGACGGCTGAGGCACAAAACAGCGCGGGTGTCGTGTGTGCGCTCAGCCCGTCAGGATACCGCCGGTCTGGACGATGAAGTAGCCGACGAACGCGACCGCGAGCACCCAGTGGGCGGGACGGAGCTCATCGGTGCGCCCCGCAGCCAGCTTCACCAGGGGGTAGGAGATGATCCCCGCGGCGATCCCGTATGCGATCGAGTAGGTGAACGGCATCACCAGGATCGTCAGCCCCGCAGGGATGGTGACCGTGATGTCGTCCCACGCGATGTCGGCGACGTTCCGCAGCATGAGGATCCCGATCACGACGAGTGCGATGTGCGACGCGTACAGTGGGATCACCGTCGCGAGCGGGACGAAGATCAGCGAGATCAGAAACAGCGCAACGATCGTCAGCGCGGTGAGCCCGGTCCGACCGCCGGCCTCCACCCCGGAGGCGGACTCGATGTAGGTGGTGACGGTGGAGGTCCCCAATGCACCGCCGATCGTGGTGCCGACCGCATCGGCCATCAGCGGGCGGTCCACATCGGGGAGGTTCCCCTCCTCATCGAGGAATCCACCGGCCTGGCCCACACCCACGATCGTGCCAGCGGTGTCGAAGAAGTCGACGAAGAAGAACGTGAAGACGATCAGGGCGAAGGTGAACGCCTGGATGTCACCGAAGCCGGCGAGGAACGCCCCCGCCAGTGGGGTGATGTCGTACGCCACCGTCGCAGGGCCCGCGACGAGACCGCTGTCAGCGGCGAAGAGTCCCCCCGTCACCGCGAGCCAGCCGAGCGCGGTCGTGCCCAGGATACCGAGGATGATCGACCCAGGGATCCCCCGGGCGTACATGATGAACGTCCCGAACAGCCCCAGCAGCGAGACGATCGCGATGGGGTCGCTCGCGACCGCACCCAAGGTGACCAGCGTGGCGGGGTCATCGACCACGATCCCCATCGCCTCCAGGCCGATGATCGTCAGGAACAGGCCGATCCCGGTCCCCACGGCGAACTTCACCGGCGCCGGGAACACCCGGACGATGAACTCCCTGGCACCCACCGCGGTCAGCACGATGAACAGCAGCCCCTCCACGACCACGGCGGCGAGCGCCGTCTGCCAGGGGACCCCCAGCGCACCCACCACGGTGAACGCGAAGAAGGCGTTCAGCCCCAACCCGGGCGCCTGGGCGAACGGCCGGTTCGCATACAGCGCCATGATCAGCGTCGCGACCGCCGCCGAGAGGATGGTGACGATCGCCAGCATCGAGACGATCTCCGCGGTGGGGACGCCCTCGATGGTGATCGCCGCCGAGAGGATGGACGGATTGACCACCACGATGTACGACATCGTGAGGAATGTGGTGATCCCTGCGAGCACCTCTGTCCGCACTGATGATCCATGTTCTTGCACATCGAACCGGGTTTCCAACCGCTCAACTAGTCCCATGATTCACGTTTGAGCATATCTGAACGATGGTATAATTGTTCCTATGGCTGCGACTGCGCGGGGAGGTGACACAGCGCCTCGACGGGTGCGGTCGTGAGCGCACGGGTCTCCGCGAGCCCATCATCACCCACGGCGATCAGTGCGTACATGCCGAGGACCGTCGCGGCCGCCTGCTCGGCGATGTCCAGCAGCACCGTCTGGGTCTCCCCCGACCGGATGAGGTCATCCACGATGAGGACGGACGCCCCCGGCCCGATCGCATCCGCGGGCAGGTAGTACGTCAGCTCGATCCCCGAGCGCAGCCGCTGCCGGGACTCGATGAACGCATCGACGGCCGTCTCGCGCGTCTGCTTCGCGTACACCACCTCCGCATCCAGATGCGCCGCCATCGCGCAGGCGGTGGTGATCCCATCGGTCGCCGCCGTGAGCACCACATCAGCGTCGGGTGCATCCATGGTCATCGCCGCGACAGGCGCGACCAGCTCCAGGAACTGGCGGTCGTACACCACCCCGGAGTTGTCCACATACCCCTCTGTGTCGATCGTGATCCGCCGGCGCAGCTCTGCCTCCAGCACCGGGGGCGCCAGCTCCGCGATGATCCGCTCTGCACGGTCGACGCCGGGGAGGACGTGCCCGTTGACGTACCGGTTGAGGTCGCCCGCCGGGATGGCGGTCTCGGCGGCGAGCTCCTCGTACGTCCGCGACCGCTTCAGCATCCCGAGGAACGCGCAGGCCCGCAGCTGGAGGGTGGCCTTCTCGGCGCGGTTCATGCCCACACAGGCCCACACACCGGCAAGAACACTTCGACGGAGCTCATGTGTCGGTGCGCGCGAGCAGGTCGCTCGCGGTGCACAGCGCCCGCATCCGGACGCCCACCTCCTCGAGCGCACCGGTCGCACCCTCCTCACGGTCGACGACCACCCGGACCTCCTCGACGACCCCACCCGCATCTCGGATCGACGCGACCGCATCGGCCGCGCTCATCCCTGTGGTCGCGATGTCCTCGAGCAGCACCACCGTATCCCCCGCACCGAGCTCACCCTCGACCTGCTGGGCGGTCCCGTGGGCCTTCGCCCGCTTGCGGGCGATGAGGTAGGGGATCTCCGTGTGGAGGCTGGTGGCGACGGCGAGGGGGACACCCCCCAGGGCGACCCCGGCGATGCGGTCTGCGAGGAGATCCTCGGCGAACGCCGCGGCGATCAGCGCCAGCGTCGCCGGCGCGGTCTCGAAGCGGTACTTGTCCACGTAGTACGACGAGGTGCCACCGGCGGCGAGGTCGAACTCCCCGAAGCGCACCGCTCCGGAGGCGATGAGCGCATCCTCGAGTGTGCCGTCTTCCATGTGCGCACCACAGCGGTGGGGGGTTTGGGTATTGCTGTCAGTGTGGCTCCTGCTTCAGACCGAGGACGTACGCGAGGATGTTGGCGAGCCGATGCAGCAGG
>JAVLBV010000051.1:0-7086 GCA_031580685.1 Haloquadratum sp.
CCTTCGCCGTCTCCGCGTGGTAGTTGCCGGTGCCCACATGTGAGTACAGCTGCACGCCGTCGGGCTCCTCTCGCACGACGAGCGCGGTCTTCGAGTGTGTCTTCAGCCCGATGGTCCCGTACGCGACATGGATGCCCTCCTCCTCGAGACGCTCGACCCATCGCAGGTTGTTCGCCTCATCGAAGCGGGCCTTCAGCTCGACCATCACCGCGACCTGCTTGCCGTTGCGCGCGGCACTGATCAGGTGCTCGACGAACTGCGAGTCCTCTGAGGTGCGGTAGATCGCCGCCTTGATCGCGAGGACCGCATCGTCGGTCGCCGCCTCGCGGATGAACCGCTGGACGGTCTTCTCGAAGGAGTGGTAGGGGTGATGCACGAGCAGGTCCCCCGCCCGGATCTTCGCGAAGATGGACGACGGAGGGTCCTCCAGCTGGTCGCTCCGCAGGCGAGGATGCGGCTGGGGATAGAACGGTGGATGCTGATGCGCGGGCCGCTCGAGTGCGGCGATCGTCGCCAGATGTCGCACATCGATCGGGGCGGTGCGCTCGAACACCTCCACATCCTCCATGCCCAGCTCACGCGTCAGCAGTGCCCGCACCGCCGCGGGCATGTCCTCGGCGACCTCCAGGGTGACGACCGTCGCGAAGCGGCGGTCCCGCAGCACCCCCTCGATCATCTCGATCAGCCCCTCGGCCACGTCCGCGGACCGACCCACCTCGGCGTTCCGGAGCACCCGGAACATCGACCAGTCACGCACCGCGACGTTGGGGAACAGCAGGTCGAGGTTCGCCGCGATCAGGTCCTCCAGGTACACGAAGCTCGTCGCCTCGGGCCCCCCACCGACGATGGGGTCGATGGGGACCAGCCGTGGCTGGTTCTCCGGCAGCTTCACCCGCGAGAACACCCACTCCTCGGCGCCATCCTCGACCGTGCGGATCGCCATCGACACCGACCGGTTCGAGATGAACGGGAACGGATGGGCGGGATCGAAGCTCAGCGGCGTCAGCGTGGGGAGGATCTCCGCTTCGAAGTGTGCTCGGAGCCGCTCGCGATCTGCGGCTGGCAGCCCAGCCACCTCCGTGATGCGGATGTCCGTCTCCCGATGCAGCGTCTCGAGCAGTCGGTGGTACCATCGGTCCTGCAGCTCGTAGAGCTCACCGAGTCGCCCCAGCGCGAGCTGCCACTGGTCCTGGGGGGTCCGACCGTCGGCGGTGAGCTCGGAGACCTCACCGGCCATCTGCTGTTTGAGCCCACCGATCCGCTTCATGCAGAACTCATCCACATTGCGTGTCAGCAGGCCGAGGAACCGGACGCGCTCGAGCAGCGGGTTGCGGCCATCGATCGCCTCGAACAGGACGCGGAACTGGAACTGCAGCTCCGCGAGCTCGCGGTTGAGGTACAGCAGGGGGTCGTCCCTGGTGAGGGCCGACCAGTCGTCTGTCTCGGTCGGGACCGGTGCGGGCACCACCACCGCCTCGGCGTCGGCTTCTGCGAGCGCACCGATCTCCTCTTCGGCTGTGGTCATCGGTGCGTCTCCTGCGATACGTTCACGGTGTGCAGAAGACCCAGAGGCATGAAAGTGAGTTGCTATGAGACCTCCGGAGCACTATGGAGAGCGGAGCCTCACCGGGGTGCGGTCCCCGTCCACCGGCGCCAGTCGCCCAGTGACCGTACCGCCTCCCGGAGCGTCGTGGGCTCCCCTCCACCGGGGCGGAGCCGGGCCCGCAGCCGCGATGAGGTGAGCTCGACGGCGAGCACGATCGCGACCACCATCATGAGCGCCGCCATCGCCTTGTCGAACTCCAAGAACCCCAGCTGCAGGTCCAGGTACTGTCCGATGCCGCCGCCACCGACGACCCCCAACGAGATCGCGATGCGGACGTTGATCTCGAGGATGTACAGCGTCCAGGCGATGAAGGATGTCGCCACCTGGGAGAGCATCCCGAAGCTGATCACCTGCGGGCGCGATGCGCCCGTCGACCGGATCGCCTCGATGGGCCCCTCCTCGATCTCCTCGAGCTCGTCGGTGAACAGGCGTCCGAGGTTCCCGATCGTGTCGGTCGCGACCGCCAGCATCGCCGAGGTGGGTGAGATCGACGCCAGGGGGATGTAGATCAGCACCCACACCAGCGCGGGGATGGCACGGATCGTCGACATGGTCGCCCGGAAGATGAAGTTGAACGGGAACGGTGTCACCCGCTCGGAGCCCAAGACCCCGAACAGGAGGGCGAGTGGGAAGCCCAGGACCGTGCCCACGAAGCCGATCACCACGGTCATGACCGCCGCTGAGACGATGTAGGAGTTCGATCCGGTGAGGATCGTCCCCACCAGATTCGACAGCCCGAGCGACCCTGTGAGTCCCGCCACCCCGGTGAGCCCCTCGGCCTTCGAGCGGATGGTGAAGTCGACGAAGTTCGGCCGCAGGAACTCCGCGAGGTTCTCGACGAACACCGGCAGCTGCTGGGCCAGGTCACCCAGGAGCTCCGGCACGCTCGAGCCGGCGATGTAGCCCATCCCGGCGTACGTGGCGACGGCGATGAGGACCACCGCGAGGATGCTCGCGAGTCGGCGGAGCCACAGCCGCCGTTCCAGCGTGGCGAGGCTGCGGTCGATCCCGCTCATGCATCCACCTCATCATAGTACAGGCGGTCGACGACGTCCATCGTCAGCGCCTCGCGGTCCCCGTCGAAGACGATGGCGCCGTCGCGGATGCCGATGAAGCGCTCGCCGAACTCGCGGGCGATGTTGACCTGATGCAGCGAGGCGATCGTCGTCAGCCCCCGGTCGCTCGCTGCCTGCTTCATGTACCGCATCACATCACGCGCCGCCTTGGGATCGAGTGAGCTGACCGGCTCATCGGCGAGCAGCACGGCGGGCTCCTGGACCAGCGCACGCGCGATGCCGACGCGCTGCTTCTGCCCCCCGGACATCGACCCGGCGCGCTGCTGGGCCGCATCCAGCAGCCCCACCGTCTCCAGCGCCGCAAGCGCGGCGCGCTTGTCCTCGGGCGCGTAGGCGGTGAGCAGCGACGCTGGCCAGCTCGCCCGGGAGAGCGCCCCCGTGAGGGCGTTCCGGTACGCCGAGAGTGACTCGATCAGGTAGTGCATCTGGAAGACCATCCCCACCGCTGCCGTCTGGCCCGCTGGCGCATCGCCGATGGTGACCTCGCCCGCGGTGGGGGCACTCAGGCCGTTGATGATCCGCAACAAGGTGGACTTGCCGGCGCCCGATGGACCGAGGATGACGACGAACTCCCCCGGTGCGATCTGGAAGCTGACATCATCGAGTGCGGTGGTGGCCCCGAACCGCTTCGTGACCCCTGCGACGCTCACGGGTTGCACACGGGCCTCCGCTCCGCGTCACGGTGGGGGTCGATGCGGCTCACCCGTCGAGCAGGCTGGCGTCGATGCCGAGCTCGAGCGCCACATCGATCACCGGCTGGTAGGTGTCGAGGCCCGCCTCACGGACATCATCGAACCACAGGTCATCATCGGTGTCCGGTGTGCCGTCGGCCCCGTGGTACATCGACGCTGGCGCATCCACGATGGCCGTCGTCAACGTCTGCTTCTCCTCGGAGGTGAGCATGGGCGAGGTCACGATCGGCGCCTCGGGGATCCCATCGTACTCCTTGACGTAGCGGAAGCCCGACTTGACCCCGTCGTCACCGACGGTGATGAACTTCCCCACCCCTGCGGCGTCGACCTGCCCCGCCTCGAGCTGCTCGAAGGCCGCCCCGTGTGAGCTGAACGTCGGCGTGAAGTCGCTGCCACCGTCCTCGCTGGGCAGCCCGCCGATCGACAGCCCCGCCTGCTTGAGCATGAACAGCGGGAACAGTGCACCCGACGCCGAGAGCCGGTCGGCGAACCCCACCGTCCTGCCCGCGAGATCACTCAGGCTGTCGATGTCGCTGTCCTCCCGCGTGACGATCACCGACGCGTAGGTGAACGAGCCGTAGGCCTTCCGCTGGAGGGCGATCTCCGCCTGGCCGGCGTTCACGCCGAGCGCGGCGGCGAACGGTCCCGTGTCGGCCATGTCCACCGTCCCTGAGCCCAACCCCTGCAGGATCGCACTGTAGTTGCGTGCGTAGGTCGTCGTCGCGGGCACCCCTGCTGCGGCCCCCAGGACCTCCGCGAGGGGATCGTACTGTGCCTCCATCTCATCCTGTGGTTCGGTCGGGTTCATCGCGAACTCCACCTCGCCGTTGATGTACGGTTCGCGCGACCCACCGGTGCAGCCGGCGAGTCCCACGATTGTCGCTGCGCCACCCAGTTGCACGAACTCTCGTCGTTGCATCATGACAACCACGGTGCGTGGCTGATATGTAGTTGAGTAATAGATATATATACGCCTCCATAGTTTCCGCTCGCTGGGACCACCCTTCACCCGTGGGCCGCGGAGTCCGCTCCCACCACTGCGGCCTTCCGTCTATATTGACTAATACATATACATAGTTAGCAAGCTTCTATAGATATTGGGCGATTGTTCCGGTGTGGCCACCTCACAGCCAGACCCGAACGCGCCGCACGTCCTCATGGTCGTGCTCGACTCCCTACGGATGGACCGCGTCTCCTACGATGAGCGCTCTCCGGGGCCGATGCCCGCCCTCGCACGCTTCGCCGCAGGTGCACGCTGCTACACCGACGCTGTGGCGCAGGCACCGTGGACCCTCCCCTCGCACGCCTCGATGTTCACGGGCATGTATCCGTGGGACCACGGAGCGACACAGCAGCATCCGCAGCTGTCGCCCCAGCAGCGCGGCCGCCCGACGCTCGCCACCCGCTTCCGGGCGATGGGCTACCACACCGTCTGTGTGACCTCCAATCCGTGGATCACCCCATGGACGGGCATGACCGACGGCTTCGACGAGATTGAGAACTTCATCTGGACGAACCCCATCGCTGCGCCGGTCATCCAGCGGGTGCTCCGGTGGCTCTCACGACCGGGCAGCAGACCGGTCAGACGGGTGCTCGCGGACATCGGTGACCGCCTGTTCGCCCATCGGCACCGCCACGGCGGCGATCCCCACCACACGATGGCGAGTGTGGACCGGGTGATCGGCGCACTCCGTGCGGCGGATGGCCCGGTGTTCAGCTTCCTGAATCTCATGGATGCGCATGAGCCGTACTACCCCCGCGGGTCCTACCGCGAGCGGTACGCCCCGGATGTGGACCCCCGGCGGGTGTGTCAGATCCCCACCGATCACATGCGGGGGGACACCGAGGCGGACTTCGCGAAGATCAGCCGGCTGTACGACGCCTGTGTCGCGGGCATGGATGCCCAGTTGGACCGGTTGCTGACCGCGGTCGAGCGGCTCGATGGGGCCCGCGAGACCCTCATCGTGATCACCGCGGACCACGGGCAACAGCTGGGCGAGCAGGGGGTCTTCGGCCACCAGTTCACCGTCGCACCCGAGGTCGTCGAGGTCCCCTTGCTCGTGCGGGGTCCGGGGGTCGACCCCGGGACCGACACCGATCCGTTCGAGCTGCGGTCGCTGTACACGATGCTGCCGGCGCTGGCACAGGGGCGCCGCCCCGGCCCCATCGACCGCTCGGTGGCCCTCGGGGGGTACAGCTTCCCACAGCTGGTGATCAACCAGCTCCCCGCAGAGCTGTTCGACCGGTACTACCGCCGCCTCCGGTATGCGGTCGACCGGTCCCGCCGACTGACGGTCACCGAGACGCCCGCGCGGACCACGACCGAGATGGGGCTCCGTGCGACGGGTGAGGCGGTCCCGCTCGACCACAGCCTGTTGCGTCGGCTCTCCCAGGAGGAGGCCGTCACGTCCGCGGAGGTCAGCTTCGGGGCGACACAACGTCGCCGGCTGGCAGACCTCGGGTACCTCTGAGCTTCGTCGCCTGCGACCGGTGTGCGCGGAGGCTGGCACATTTATACCGGCTGCTTGACAACTGTGTGGGTGTGGGTGACACACCAGCTCCGGATGACAGCGCCCTCGAGGTGATCTTCTATCCCGAGCGCCGGGTGCGGCTGTGGCGCTGGCGCGAGACGATCGGGCAGCGTCCCACGGTGACCCTGCTCGCTGCGACGGGTGTCGTCGCCTTCCTCTCGGGCCTCGCGAAGGTGTCGAGCGGTGCGGATCTCAGCTCCGCGCTCCCGTTGGGCCTGTCGGCGGCGGCGCTGCAGCTGGCGACGTTCGCCCTGGTGATGCTCGCGATCCTGCTGGGGCTCGTCGCCGTGGGGCTGTACCGGGAGTACCGGGTCGCCTGGTGGACCGGGGTGGTCGTGCTCGTCGCCATCGGGGTGGTGACCGCGGTGACGCTCGCACCGTTCGACCTCGTCACCATCGGCCTGCTGATCGGCGCACTGTTCGCCCTGCTGGTGACACGTGCGCAGTTCCGCCGGCCGGTGGGGCTGACGAACATCCAGCTCGCGGCACTCTCCTCGGCGGTGGGGGTGCTGGCGTACGGGGTGGTCGGCACCTGGGCACTGCGCGCGCAGTTCGTCGGCCTGGAGACGCTCGGCGATGCCGTCTACTACGTCATCGTCACGATCGCCACGGTGGGCTACGGCGACATCACCCCCATCACGCTCACCGCCCGGTGGTTCTCGCTGTCGGTCATCCTCCTCGGCGTCGGCGCGTTCACCGCCTCGATCGGCTCGTTCGTGAGCCCGCTCATCGAATCCCGCATGTCCTCCGCCATCGGCACCATGACTCCATCACAACTCGCTTACCTCGAAGACCACATCGTCGTCCTCGGCCGTGGCGACATGACCGCACCGCTCGTCGAACAGCTCGCCGCCGCGACCGATGTGGTGGTGGTGACCCCCAAGACCGAGGGTGGGCACATCCGCGAGACCGATGGCGTCACACACATCGATGCGGACCCGACCGATGAGCAGCTGCTCGCCGGCCTGGACCTCGACGATGTCCGTGCGGTGATCGTCGGGAGCCATGACGATGCGATGGACGTGCTGATCATCCTCTCGGTGCGCAATGTGGCGCCGACGGTGCCCATCACCGCGATCGCCAACGACGCGCGCTTCGTCTCGAAGCTCGAGGCCGTCGGCGCGGATGAGGTGCTCGACCTGTGGTCGATGGCGGGGTCGCTCATCGGCGAGGCGGTGCTT
>JAVLBV010000052.1:0-7084 GCA_031580685.1 Haloquadratum sp.
GGGGCGGGCGCCGCAGACGCATGGGCGGCGGCGACCGAGCGGATGCACGTCATCAGCGTCCCCCGCGGTGACCACCCCGCCCTCGCGGCGGCCTACCGGGGCGGGGCACGCCACCTCGTCACCGATGATCAGGCGGTCCTGGGAGCGGAGCCGGGCGCGACGCTGGGACCGCGCGTGGGCGTGAGCGCACGCACACCCGCCGCGTTCCTGCAGCTGTACGACCCCGCCGCGGCGTACGAGGCGCTGTTCGACGACGCCTACCCGGGTCCCGACGCCGATGCGTCCTGAGCGGCGTACCACCGGGCGAAGGCGGCGAGCGCGCGGCCGCGATGGGAGCGTGCGTTCTTCTGGTCGGGGGTGAGCTCGGCGAACGTCTGCCCGTCGACCGCGAAGATGGGGTCGTAGCCGAAGCCGCCGTCGCCGCGGGGCGGCACGATCTCACCGGTGACCTCGCCGGCGAAGACCGCCACCGGCGGGCCGTCGGCGTCCGCCGCAGCGTGCGTCGGTGCGCTCAGCGGCGCGTCGGTGCCGTCGCAGTACGCCAGCACGCAGCGGAAGGCGGCCGCCACCGGCTCTTCCACCGTCGACCGGGCGAGGCGGCCGACCGCCTCGACCCCGATGGTGTCGTCGACGTAGGCCGTGTACGGCCCGGGGAAGCCCCCGAGCCCGGGGATGAACAGCCCCGCATCATCCACCACGACGGGGCCGTCGAGTGCCGCATGCGACGCGCGTGCACCGGCGACGGCGATCGGTTCCAGGTCATCGGCCTGGATCTCGACGTAGTCGTACGCCTCCGCGTCGATCTCCGCGAGGTACGCGCGTGCCTCCGCGAGCTTCCCCTCGTTGGTGGTGACGTACCGCAGCGGCGGGGTCACCTCACTCCACCAGGACCTCGACGGGGCCGTCGTCGTCCTCGGCCGCCGCGTCGGGGTCTGCGGTCTCCTCGGGCTGCGAGCGCTCCTCGAGCGCGGCGAGTGCGGCGACGACGGCGATCGCCACCCAGGACCGCCAGTTCGCGAGGTTCAGCGAGTAGCCGATGCCGAAGGGCTTCTCCACCAGCATGCGCTCGCCCGGCTGCCAGTACGCCGCGAGGACCTCCCGGAGGCTGGGTGGGTCGAAGCGGTAGGGGATCCCGAAGAACGTGTGTCGGTCATCCGCGTCCATGCAGCAGCTAGGGCTGGTGCGGATTTAAGCCGCGGGATGTCACCGGTAGCGACCGCGTGTGTCGATCTCCGCGAGGCGGTCGAGCACCGCGTCATCGCCGGCCGCCGCGTACGCGCGGGTGACGGTCTCGAACAGCGTCCCGGGCGCATCGGTCGTGCCTGCGAGCGACTGCCACAGGATGTGCAGGTCCATCGCCTGGTCCTCGACGTGCCCGCTGTGATACCCCAGCCCGAAGTCGATGAGGTAGATCCGCTCGCCGCCGACGCGGACGTTCCGGGTCGTCAGATCGCCGTGGATGATGCCCGCCGTGTGCAGCTTGGCGAGGTGGGTGCCGACGGTCGCCAACGCCTCGACATCGGTCGGGTCGGTGGCCAGGTCGTGATCGCCGACATGCTGGAGCACCAGCTCCCCACCGGCGGGGTCGACCCGACGGAGCAGCGGCGTGGGCACACCCGCGCGGCGTGCCGCCTGGGTGAGGCGGGCCTCCGCCGTGGTGCGCTCGCTGCGCAGGCGGCCGTCGAGGGTGGGGTGGCGGTACGCCTTCGGCACCCGGCGCTTGCGCACGCCTGCGGGGTGGGACTCGACGACCGCCTCCGCACCCCGGATGGGGCCACCGGGCGCGGGCGCTGCGGCGGGGACGGGTGCGCGCCACCGCACGGGGACCGCATCGGGGCGGAAGCGGGGCCGCACCGCCGACGCGTCGATCGCGATGGTCTGCTCGGCGGCGGCCATCTGCGCGCCCAGCGCGGCGATCATCCCCGCGTTGTCCCGCAGGAAGCGCGGGGGCGGGATGAAGCAGCGGGCACCACGTGCGGCACACATCGACTGCAACATCGCCTGCAGCCGCCCGTTCTGGCCGACGCCCCCGCCGAGGACGACGGTCTGCTTGCCGGTCAGCGCGAGCGCCCGCTCGGTCACCTCGGTGAGCATCGCGAAGATGCTCTCCTGCAGGCCCACACACACGTCCGCGGGCGGGACGCCGGCATCGACCGCCTCCTTCGCGGCCGACATGATCCCCGAGAACGAGAAGTCCATCCCCTTGACGACGTACGGCAGCGCGTGGTACGCGCCGTCTGCGGCGGCCGCCTCCACCTTCGGGCCGCCGGGGTGCTGCCAGCCCAGATGCCGCGCGAACTTGTCGATCGCGTTGCCGACGCCGGTGTCCATCGTCTCGCCGAGGATGCGGTAGCGGTCACCGTGCATCGTCAGCAGATGCGCGTTCGCCCCCGAGGCGTTCAGACAGATCGGGTCGTCGAACCCCGACAGCTGCCGCCCGATCTCCAGGTGGGCGATCATGTGGTTGACCCCCACCAGCGGGAGGTCCTCCGCGGCCGCGATCGCCCGTGCAGCGGTGCCGACGACCCGCAGACAGGGGCCGAGCCCCGGACCCCGCGAGAAGGCGACCGCATCGATGGGGGTGCCCGCCTGCGCACGGACCGCCGCGATGACCCCCGGCAGCGCCGTCGCCATGTGCTCGGCGGCCTCGCGGGGGTGGATGCCCCCGGAGGTGGGGACGTACGCGTCGGTCTCGCAGACGAACTCCTCCGTCGCGGTGTCGAACACCGCCGCGCTGGCGGCCCATGCGGTGCCTTCGATCCCCAGGACCCGCATGGACGCGGCCCGCCGGCTCAGGCCTCTTCGGATGCGGGGTCGGCGGCGTCCTCGCCCTCCTCGACGCCGATCTTGTTGCGCTCGAGGATGTGGGCCGCCTCGATGTCCGCCGCATGGTCGGGCGAGTCGTACACCTTCGCGTAGCCGATCGTCTCGCGCATGCCGAAGCGGGTCTTGAGGCTCTGGATGACGACCTCGCCGGCGTCCTTGTTCAGCTGCGCCGCCAGGCTGTCGCGCACCGACAGCCGGGAGGGGGTCTCCGCCTCATGCGTCACGCTGAAGCGCACGTCCGTGCGGTGCAGCAGGGGGTTCGCATCCTCGCTGATGATCTCGAGCTCCATGGTTGAACTACACCAGGCTCTGCCAGAGCGCTGTAAAAGGATTTCGAAGGGTCACACGCCCGTCTGCAGCATCTCCAGCAGCTCGTCGACCCCCCCGGTGCACCGCCGCAGCACCCCCTCCATCGCCTCGGTGACCGCCGGGGTGACCGCCACGTGCACCATCCCCTCGCCGGGCTGGCCGTAGACGATGCTCGTGCCGGTCGGCGCGGCGATCGCCAGGGGGATCACCAGCAGGTCCTCCTCGCCGGTGACCCAGATCGTCTGTGCGTCGGCCGCGGCCACCGCCTCGCACACCGCCGCGACCGCCGCAGGGGTGATCTGCCCCGCGGGGTTGCGCACGTGCCGGGTGCGCCGCCGCGCGGCGACGACGTCCGCCACATCCGGGCGCGTCGGTGCCCGCTCGGTCTTGCCGTCGACGATCGCCACCTGTGGCGCCCACCCCGCCTCCGCCAGCGTGGCGGTGACGACGTCACCCACGGTGTGCAGTGGCGCGCCCAGCACCTCGCGCAGCGGCTCGACGGTGGGGTAGATCGGCCCGATGGGATGGCGCAGCTCACCGCGCAGCGACGGCGGCACCGCGACGCCCATCGCTCACCGGACCTTCAGCGCGTAGCCGCCGGCCTCGGTGACGGCCATCTCCGCGGCGATATCGGAGGCATCCGGGTGGGTGATGACCACGTAGCCGGCCCAGTCCTCGGTCAGGCTGGAGGAGCCACAGTGCCGACACGCCTGCGCGTCGGGGTCGTTCATGAAGTGGCACTCCCGGCAGGCCATGCGCACCCGAGCCATCTACTGGCCCTCCGCCTCGGCGGCCTGCTGGCGGGCGTCCTCGAGCCACCCGTGCTTGCCCAGCCCCGGCTGCTTGGCGGTGAGGCCGATCTTCGAGTCGCGGGGGTTGCGCTCGTCGATGCTCTTGGTGACGATGCGGACGCGGACGGAGTCGCCGACCGCCAGCGTCTGGTTCGACTCCGTCGACGCGAGCTGCTGGTTCTCCCCGTCGTACGAGAGGTACTCATCGGAGATCTGCGAGACGTGCAGCAGCCCGTCGACGGGGCCGATGCCCACGAAGGCGCCGAACTCGACGACCTCGACGACCTCCCCGTCGACGACCTCCTGCATCGCGGGGTCGAACGTGATCGCATCGAACTCCGCATCGTAGTACACTCCCGCCCGTCCGGGCAGGACCGTCCCCTCGCCGATGTCGCGGACCTCGATCACGCTCACCACGCTCCCCACATCCTCGTCCATGCGGCCCTCCAGCTTCTCCTGGAGCAGATGCTTCACCCGCTGCGGGGTGACATCCGCCAGATGCGCCGGGGGGACCTCCACCGTATCGATCAATCGGACTCGCTTGTACATCGAAATCAGTCTCGTACCTCCAATCTATCACTACCCCTTATACCTATTACGTGAACCGCCCGCGGGGGCAATCGGGCCCGCAGCGCGCGGTCCTCGGTCACCACGTAGCCGCCGTGTGCCCGTGCGAGCTCGACGACCGCGTCGTCCGCGTACGCCGCATCGGTCGGGACGACCTCACACCGCTCGAGCAGTGACCGACCCACGCCCGCGGCGGTGGCCGCGCGGCCACCACCGGTCGCCAGCCGCTGCAGCTCATCGGCCACCGGCGCGGGCACCAGCGGCCGCACCGGCGGGCCGAGCAGCCGCTCGAGCTCCTCGAACAGCCGCAGGTCCCGCTCGACGGGCGCCATCAGCGCGTTCGTGTCGAGGATGACCGTCGCGCTCACTCCAGCGTCCCGACACCGATCAGTCGCCACCGCGTGCCCACCCGCCGGTTGATCGCGATCGATGCGCCCGCGGGGGCACACACCGGCCGCTTGAGCTGCACCTCCGCCTCCGCATCCCGCGCGCTCGTCACCGCACCCACGGTCGTCGACGTGCCCACCGTCAGCATCAGTGGTTCGCCCGTGCTGATCGGCTCGACGGCCTCATCGCCGACCACCCTGTCGAGCAGGTCGACCGCCATCGTGAACGACTCGCGTGTCGGCGGGAGGCTCCCCGGGGTGCCCACCAGCTGGCCCGCGAGCGCGTCGCCCTTGGTGACGCTGGGGTCCAACCCGGTGCCGACCCCGCAGAGGCCCCCCGGCGTCACCGTCTCGACGCTCGCCCCGCCCGCCTGCAGCGAGCGGACCGTCGTCTCGATGGGGACCCACTGGGTCTGCCCCTCCGCCTCGACCTGCCGGCCGGGGCGCACCTCGATCGCATCGCCGACGGTGAGCGCACCGCGGACGACCGAGCCACCGATGACCCCACCGGCGAGGTCGGCCCACTCGGTCCCCGGCCGGTTGATGTCGAACGAGCGCGCGGTGAACAGCCGCACATCCGCCGCCGCATCGCGCTCGGGGGTGGGGATCGTCTCCTCGATCGCGGCGATGAGCACGTCGACGTTGACCTCCTGCTGCGCGCTGACGGGCACGATCGGCGCGCCCTCGGCGACGGTCCCCTCGACGAACGCCTCGATCTGCCCGTACGACTCGAGTGCGCGGTCACGGTCGACGAGGTCGATCTTGTTCTGGGCGATCACGATGTTCTCGATCCCGATGATGTCCAGCGCCATCAGATGCTCCTGGGTCTGCGCCTGCGGGACGTCCTCGGTCGCGGAGACGACGAGCACGGCGCCATCCATGATCGAGGCGCCGGAGAGCATCGTGGCCATCAGCGTCTCGTGTCCGGGCGCATCCACGAACGAGACCGTCCGCAGCACCTCCGTGTCGGCCCCGTCGGGGTCGGTCTCGGCGACGGTGTACGCCGCGGGGCCCTCCGCGTCGGGGACGCGCCGGAACGTCGCATCGGCGTAGCCGAGGCGGATGGAGATGCCCCGCTTCATCTCCTCGGAGTGCTGGTCGGTCCACGAGCCAGACAGCGCCTGCACGAGCGTCGTCTTCCCGTGGTCGACGTGTCCGACGAGGCCGATGTTCACCTCCGGTTGTAGTGTCTGTCCTGTCACCATGGTCCCCAGGCCGCTAGGTTGGCGGAGGTCGCCGGGGCCGTCTGATAAACTTGCTGTTCCGGCGGCTCCGGGGCGAACGCTTACGCACGCGGCGCGACTGGGGACCGACGATGGACCGACCCCGCGATCCGATCGAGCGGGCGGTCTCCGGGCAGATCGACCTGTACGAGGTGACCGAGTGGGACGAGCGGAGCGGGCTCGACCGCATCGCGATGCGCACCCACTGGCTCGTCGCGCGGTCGGTCCGCCTCATCATCGTCCTGGCGGCGGTGTCCGTGCTCGTCGGCATCGGTGGGGTCGCGGTGCTGACGGACGCAGAGACGTCGGTGCTGACGGTGCTGTCGGGGGTGCCCGCGGTGGCGATCGCGTGGTACGTCTACCGCTCGGATGTGACGACCGCCGAGCCGCTGAGCCTGCTCGTGGCGACGGTGCTGCTGGGGATGGTCACCGCGAGCTTCGCGGCGGTCATCAACAGCGCGCTGCGCCCCAGCTTCAGCCTGCTGGGCCCACTCGGGGTCGCGGCGTTCTTCATCGTCGTCGTCGGGCCCGTCGAGGAGGCGGTGAAGCTGCTGGCGGTGCGGCTGTACGCGTACGCCGATGCGCGGTTCGATGCGGTGATCGACGGGGCGGTGTACGGGGCGATGGCCGGCCTCGGCTTCGCGATCGTCGAGAACGCCTTCTACATCACCCGGTCGCTGCCGATGGTGGACGTGCCCATCGGCGCCGGGCTCATCGGGGCGGGTGGCGGCATCACCGCGGTGCGTGCGCTGGCGGGCCCCGGACACGTGATCTACTCGGCGATCGCGGGCTACTACCTCGGGCTGGCGAAGTTCAACCCCGGCCTGCGCGGGCCGATCATCATCAAGGGGCTGCTCATCGCCGCGGGGGTGCACGCGCTGTACAACCTCACCGTCGGGCCGGCGACGCTGGCGTTGGGGGCGCTCGTCGGCGGGCGCACCACGGGGCTCATCGTGTACGTGATCGTCTTCGACGGCGCGAT
>JAVLBV010000053.1:0-6998 GCA_031580685.1 Haloquadratum sp.
CCGGTGGGCTCACGAGCTCCTCATGCTGCCGGCGGGGCACATCGACGCTGCCAATGTCCTCCGCCCGCTGTACGCGCTCTTCGATGCCTGCGGGCGAGACAGCCCGACCCACGGCAAACGGTGTAAGGCCGATGCCGATCGGGATGCGGGGGATCTGCGTGATGCCCGCACCCGCGCGACGGATGACCGTGCCCGCGCCGGTGCCCTCAAGCTCCGGTCGACTCTCTGCCAATGCAGCTCCCCTGCCAAAGAAGGACTCCCCACCTTCCGCCAAGGCACGATCGGCAGCCTCGAGGCCAGCCTCAAAATCACGCAGCCGCTCACCGGGTGTCTGATCAGTATCTCTCCCACCCACGTCGCCCGGGCGCCCCTCAGGTCCCAAGAACGCCCCAGACGTGTCGATATCTGCCTCTGCTCCAAGACCCAACTGGCCGGAAAGGTCCTCCTCGACGAAGCGATCGGTCAACTCACCGCGTAGCCTGCCATCCTCCTCGGTGATGCGGACGTCCTCAGCGCTGAAGTCAATGTCACCGAAGCGGTCCTCGAGCTGCGACTCGATGCGACCAAGCAGCTCGAATTCGGTCTGTTGCCGTTGGAAGTCACGGCGACCCTCAAGCTCCTCCCTGGTAAGGTCGGTCCGCGCGATAATCTGTGCATCGCGTACGCGCTGTCTACTCTCTTCTTCACTGATGACCTCGACATCTGGCTCACCTTCACCGCCAGACCCACCGGCGCGCAGGACTTCGCCCTCTTCTAAGTCCCCGATCTGTTCGGCGATGCTTTGTTCATCGTCTTCTTCGGGTTCGGGTTCGGGCTCAGGTGATGGCCTTGAGCTTCCTCCGCCGCCGCCGCCCGACGAGCCACCACTATCCCCACCACCACTAAGGCGATCAGCGATGAATGACGCAGACTCTTGAGTATCATCCGATGCTTGTCTGTCGCGCTCTGCTGCGGCCTCTCGAAGTCTACGGTCTCGTGCGCTCATGGTATCATATCCTCGTAAACCGGGATATATCCACCGTGTCAACGAGGTCACTGACAAGGTAGATGGCGTGGACGACCACGATCGACAGCCCGATGAGTGCCAGCTCAGGCTCGAAGGACGATTTTAAGGCAGTCCCGCCGGTTGCAAACTCGATATTCATCGCCCCCACCGCAGGATGCCGAGCAGCCCGCCGATGATCTCGATGAGGAGCCACACCGCCACCAGCGCGGCGAGCGCGCTGAGCAGCCCCCCGGCGGTCTCCGGTCGCATCAGCTGACGCCACTGCATGCGCATCAGGAGGGGCCTCGGCGGCATAACCCGTTCGTCACTGCGAGAACAGCGTCTCGCGGCCGGGGTCGACCCCGTCGGTCGTCGTCACCTCGAGGTCGAACTCCCGCTGCAGGCTGCGGATGCGGTCGCGGATCTCCGCGGCCAGCTCGAACTCCAGGCGGTCCGCCGCGTCGGCCATCTCCGATTCCAGGTAGGCGATCTGCGCCTCCGCCTCCGCGGCGGAGGCCACCTCCTCGGTCGAGCGGCGCACCGTCCCGTCGCTGCTGCCGGGCAGGTTGGTCTCACCGATCGCCTTCTCGATCGTCCGTGGCTCCAGCCCGTGCTCGGCGTTGAACGCCGTCTGGATCTCCCGGCGACGGTTCGTCTCCGCGATGGCCGCCTCGATGGCGTCGGTCATCTCATCGGCGTACAGCACCACCGTCCCGTCGACGTTGCGGGCCGCCCGCCCCATCGTCTGCACGAGCATCGTCTCCGAGCGCAGGAACCCCTGCTGGTCGGCATCGAGGATCGCCACGAGCGACACCTCGGGGATGTCGAGGCCCTCCCGCAGCAGGTTGATGCCGATCAGCACGTCGATCTCGCCCACCCGCAGCGCGCGGATCAGCTCGTGGCGCTCGAGCGTGTCGGTCTCATCGTGCATGTACGCCACCGCGATGCCCGCCTCATCGAGGAACTCGGTGAGGTCCTCGGCCATCCGCTTCGTGAGCGTGGTCACGAGCACGCGGTCGCCCGCACCCACGCGCGCATCGATGCGGTCCAGCAGGTCATCGATCTGGTCGCTCGCGGGGGTGATCTCCACCTGCGGGTCGACCAGGTGGGTCGGCCGGACGATCTGCTCGGCGACCGCCGCAGAGTGCTCCTCCTCGAACGAGCCGGGGGTCGCGGAGACGAACAGCGTCGTCCCGATGCGGTCGATGAACTCATCGAACGTCAGCGGGCGGTTGTCGTACGCCGTCGGCAGCCGGAAGCCGTTGTCCACGAGCGCGTCCTTGCGCGCCTTGTCGCCGGCGAACTGCCCGCGGATCTGCGGCAGCATCTGGTGGGACTCGTCGATCACCGTGAGGAAGTCGTCGGGGAAGTAATCCAGCAGCGTGTACGGGGGGTCACCCGGGTCGCGGTCCGACAGGTGCACCGAGTAGTTCTCGATGCCCGAGCAGTACCCCGCCTCCCGCAGCATCTCCATGTCGAAGGTGGTCCGCTCGTCGATCCGCTGGGCGGCGATCGCATCGCCCGCGCGCTCGAAGTAGCGCACGCGCTCATCCCGGAGCGTCTCGATCTCGCCGATCGCCGCCTCGAGCGTCTGCTCGGGGATCGAGTAGTGCTCGGCGGGGTGGATCAGCACCGCCGGCTCGGTCGACTGGACGTCGCCCGTCAGCGGGTCGAACTTCGCGAGCCGGTCGATCTCATCGCCCCACAGCTCGATGCGGATGGCCCACCGTCCGTACATCGGGAACACCTCGATGGTGTCGCCGCGGACACGGAACGTCCCCTGCGTGAGGTCGACGTCGTTGCGCTCGTAGTTCAGGTCGACGAGCCGCCCCAGCAGCTGCTCGCGGGTGATCGTCTCGGCGGCGTCGAGGCGGATCGCCATCCCCGTGTACGTCTTGGGGTCACCGAGGCCGTACAGCGCGGAGACCGAGGCGACGACGATCACATCCCGGCGCGTCAGCAGCGAGCGCGTCGCCGAGTGGCGCAGCCGGTCGATCTCCTCGTTGATCGACATGTCCTTGTCGATGTACGTGTCGGTCTGCTCGAGGTACGCCTCCGGCTGGTAGTAGTCGTAGTACGAGACGAAGTACTCGACCGCGTTGTCCGGGAAGAGGTTCTTGAACTCATCGTACAGCTGGGCGGCGAGCGTCTTGTTGTGCGCGAGCACGAGCGTGGGCCGCTGCAGCTCCTCGATCACCCAGGAGACGGTGTTCGTCTTGCCCGAGCCGGTCACACCCAGCAGCGTCTGCATCTGCGCGCCATCGCGGTAGCCGCGGACGAGGTCGGCGATCGCCGTCGGCTGGTCGCCCGCGGGCTCGAAGGGCGCATCCACGACGAACCGCCCGGCCGCACGGTCGGCGGGGGCGACCGGCTCTGGCGCTGTCATATGCGGCGTTACGGTCCGAGCTATATGAGCCAGGTGGTGGCCTCAGCGCGCGACGCCGACGGTCAGCAGCGTCCCCAGCTCGCGGTAGCGCTCGTGCATCTGCGCGCGCGTCTCGAAGCCCGCGGTGGGGAACGCATCCGCCGGGGGGATCTCGACGATCCGGTCGGGGATCTGCCGCTGCGTCGCCACGGCGAAGCCCGCCTCGCGGAACGCGGCGCGGTACGCGGCGGCCGACCACAGCGTCATGGGCAGGCCCACACGGTCGGCCCACCCGTGGCTGTAGGTGTTCTCTGCGTAGAAGTCGACCGCGCAGTGGAACGTCCCCCCAGGGCGCAGCACCCGGTGCAGCTCCGCGAGCGTCCGGTGCGGGTCGCTGCTGTAGTAGAACGCCTCCATCGACCAGCAGTGGTCGACGCTGTCGGTCGCAAGCGGCAGCCGCCCGAAGCGCGCGACCAGCGGCGCGATCGCGGGGTCCGCATCGGCCGCGGCGCTCGCCATGCCTGCGGCGGCGTCGAGCCCGAGCACGCACACCCCGGTGGCGCGCGCGGCCAGCACCCGTGCGGCGTAGCCCGACCCCGTCCCCAGGTCGAGCACGGTCGCCCCCGACTCGATCGGCATCGCCGCGAGCGCCTCTGCGGCGGTGTGCATGTGGCGCGTCTCCATGTCGGTGTGGCGCCCCTCCGCCGCCCAGGTGTCGAAGATCTCACCGATCTCACTCATCGGCGACACCTCCGACGGTGGGGGAACCGGCGCTCACCCGAGGGCGATGACCGCCACCAGCACGAGCGTCAGCAGCGCGCTCACACCGACGGTGGCGAGGACGATCTGCGTCGCGGTGCTCATACCCAGACGCATCACCAGCGGGCTGATAAGCGCATCCGTTGGCCTCACTCACGCGGCTCGAAGTTCGCCATGTCGATGATGTACCGCCCGTCCTCCTGCAGGGAGATGATGTACTCGTCGCGGTCGTACAGCTCCTGGAGGTTGAGCTCGTACTCCCCCGGTGCGACGATGCGGATCGACTCGAACTGCTCGGCCAGCACAGAGCCCACCGCCTCGGGGGAGCGCTCGTGTGCCGATGCGTCGGAGCCACCGGCGTCCGGGCGTTGGAGCGCACCCGGGTCGGCGGCCTCGAGCTCGTCTGCGGTGATCATCTCGCCGCGGGCGGCACGCTGGGCGGTGTCCTCTGCAGGGTCAGCGGGGGGCGCCGGCGGGGGGGGCTCGCGACCCGCCGGGATGTACTCGAACTTGTTGCCGCCGCAGTCCGGACAGCCCTGCAGCATCGCGGTCGAGCCGTCGGGGAACCGGTAGCCACACTGGGTGCAACGGTGCGGCATCGCTCACTGCCGCGAGACGAGCGCGCTGATCAGGGACTCGTCCTTGTGCAGCGTCTCGATCTGGTTGGCCGGGCCGATCACCGTCAGCTTGTGCGGGCGGTCGCTGCCGATGATCCGCGACAGCAGTCCGCCACCGCTGCGGTCCGGTTGTGGGTACGTCTCGACCTCGATGCCGTCGAACTCGTCGGGGCTGATCTCCGCCATCGTCACCTCGATCAGCTTCGTCTCCTCATCGGGCGTCAGCCCCTCCTCGAGGATGACGATGTTGCCGTCGCGCACGCCGTCGAGGATCATCCGGATCTTCTCCATGCTCGTGAGCGTGTCCATGCGTGCACCGCTGACGAGGTCGATCTGCACGCCCTTGGTGGATGAGGTACCTGCCATGTCGGTCACCCGAAGTACTCCGCGATCTTCTGGTAGACCGACTCCATGTTGTCGCCCTCGAGTGCGCTCAGCGGGACCGTCTCATGCTGCGGGAACGCGTTCTCGATGCGGGTGACGTTCGCCTCGTCGAGGTCGGTCTTGTTCGCGAAGATCAGCACCGGCAGCCGCTTGCTCTCGATGATGCCGATCAGCATGGTGTTGACCTGGGTGAACGGATCGGTGGTGCTGTCGAGCACGTAGATCACCCCGTCGACATCCTCACGCAGCCAGTGCATCGCCTCCGCCACCCCCTCGGTGGCCTCCCGCGAGCGCTTGATCGCCTCCTCCTTGTCCATGTCGTGCTCGAGGAACTCCTTGTAGTCGACCTTCGTCGTCACCCCTGGCGTGTCGACGATGTCGATGGTGACGGTCTTGCCGTCGCGCTCGATCTCGATGTTCTCCTGGCGCGTCGCACGGCGGGTCTCGTGTGGGATGTGGCTCTCGGTGCCCACCTCTGCCTCCGCCCAGTCGCTGGCGATACGGTTCGCGAGGGTGGTCTTCCCGGCGTTCGGCGGCCCGTAGATCCCGATCCGTTTCGGTTCGGTCCCCGCGAAGAGCCCGTCGACTGCCCGGGTGATGCTGTCACGGATGTCGGTGAGCAGACCCATGGTGTGGTGACACGCCCGCGTGCCTTGGGGGATATGCCACGATGCCGTACTTAATCGCTGCGTCAGACACCGCACCCCTTCGCTTCACCTGGAGGGTCCCATCGGGCCGGCATCCGGCCTGAAACACATTATTAATCGGGTAGTCAGAACTGTGTATCTTTAGCACTACGGACCTATTCACTCATAACATACATAACGGTTTCCAAACGAACAGAGGGTGGTGTGGTGGGGTTCTCAGCGGTGGAGTGGAAACAAAGGGGTGGGTGGGTAGGGAGCCAGCCTCCGGACGTCCCGGTGAGCTCTGCGAGCAGGCAGATCGGCCCAACCCTCTGATATCGGCGGACTGGACGGATGCTGCAGCCACTGCGGCATCTGTGCAACGTGGAACAGGTGTCGGACGGATGTATGACATAGGTATGTTTTTGTACCCTTCTTTCATTTGCTTCGTTTGCAACATCTGGAACCCGACACAGTGGAGCATGCGAGGGTCTCCCCGTCCACACGGACGCTGTCAGGGGCTGTGCTGCGGTTTCCACCTGAAACACAGGGGTACACATGGACAAGGAACGACACACGGCTTCGGCGTCAGAACCGACCGACAGCACGGACGGCACAGCATCGACAGGGGCGGGACTGTTCGAGGACATCCGGTCGGTCGCACCGCTCGACACGTTCGAGGACTCCACAGAACCGGACACCGCGGATGATGCGGGCACACACGGCCTGTTCGATGATCTGCTCTCCGGCGAGCCGATCTTCGAGAACAAGGAGGTCCTCCGCCCGTCGTACACCCCGCATGAGCTGCCGCACCGGACCGACCAGATCAACGGCATGGCCACGATCCTGGTCTCCGCCCTCCGTGGGGAGACCCCCTCGAACATCCTGATCTACGGCAAGACCGGCACCGGCAAGACCGCCAGTGCGAAGTTCGTGAGCCAGGAGCTCGAGACGACATCGGAGAAGTTCGACGTGCCCTGTGAGGTCGAGTACATCAACTGTGAGGTCACCGACACCCAGTACCGCGTGCTCGCCCAGCTCGCGAACAAGTTCATCGACAAGAACGAGGCGCTCACCCGATCACGCATCGAGACGCTGGAGGGCTTCCTCCGCTCTGCGCGCGCGGACCCACAGCTGCTCGCGGAGTCCCCGTACGCCGACCGGCAGGCGGCGGAGTCTGACCTCAGCGAGCTGCAGGAGACGCTCGCGTCGATCGAGCGCGTCCCGATGACCGGGTGGCCCACCGACCGCGTCTACCAGTC
>JAVLBV010000054.1:0-6533 GCA_031580685.1 Haloquadratum sp.
GCGGTCAGCCTGGTGATCCGGTCATCGCGCTCCTCGACGGTGGTCTCGACCCGTGCCACCTCGCGCATCAGCTCGTCCTTGTACAGCTCCGCCAGCGGCTCGACGATCGCGTCGAACTCCACCGCATCGGGCAGCCCCCCCACGTTGTGGTGCGACTTGATGTTCCCCTCGGACTCGATGCGGTCGGGGTAGATCGTCCCCTGGATGAGCACCCGCGCGTCCATCCGGGCGCCGACGGCCTCGAAGACGCGGATGAACTGCTCGCCGATGATGTGCCGCTTGCGCTCGGGGTCGCTCACCCCCTCGAGCGCCGCGAGGAACCGCTCGCGCGCATCGACGACCTCCAGCGTCTCCATGTAGCCGAACGTCTCGCGGATCTGGTCGGTCTCGCCCGCGCGCATGAGGCCCGTGTCGACGTACACCGGCGTGAGCCGCGCGCCGATCGCCGCGTACGCCAGCGTCGCGGCGACCGACGAGTCCACGCCCCCAGACAGCGCGATCACCGCCCGCCGGTCGCCCACCGCGTCGGCGACCGCGTCGGTGGCCTCCGCGATGAACGCCGCCGCATCGACCATCAGTGCTCGACCCCGACGAGCGTCCGCGCGTCCATCTCGCCGTGGACCGCCGCGAGCAGCCCCACGAACGGGGGGCTCGCGCGGTCCGGCCGCGAGCGGAACTCGGGGTGGAACTGCGTGCCGATGAAGTAGGGGTGGTCGGTCCGCTCGACGATCTCCATGCGCGAGGCGGAGCGGCCCGAGAACCGCAGCCCCGCCGTCTGCAGCTCGTCGATGTACGCGGGGTTCACCTCGTACCGGTGCCGGTGCCGCTCGGTGCACGCCGTGTCGTCGTACACCGCCGCGGCGAGCGAGCCCGCATCGATGTCGGTCGTGTGCGCGCCCAGGCGCATCGTCCCGCCCATGTCCTCGACGGCGTACTGCTCGGGGAGGATGTCGATCACCGGATGGGGCGTCTCGGGGAAGAACTCCGCCGAGTGTGCCTCGGGCAGCTCGAGCACGTTCTGTGCGTGCTCGACGACGGCCATCTGGAAGCCCAGACACAGCCCGAGGAACGGCGTGCCCGTCTCGCGGCAGTGGCGGATCGCGTCGATCTTCCCGTCGGTGCCGCGCAGCCCGAAGCCCCCGGGGACGATCACCCCATCGGCCGCCGCCAGCCGCTCGGCGTGCGCATCGTCCATCGCATCCGCATCCACCCACGTGACGGTCACCTCCGTCTGGGTGGCGATCCCCGCGTGCTTCAGCGCCTCGTACACCGACATGTACGCGTCCTCGAGGTCGTACTTGCCGACGAGCGCGACCGTCGCCGCGCGCGTGCGCTCGCGGGTGACGAGCTCCCGCCACCGTCTGGGGCGCTCCGCCGGCGGTCGCGCCTCCGCGGCCAGCCCCAGCCGCTGCATCACGTACGCATCCAGCCCCTCGCGCTCGACGAGCAGCGGCACGTGGTAGATGTCATCGACGTCGGGGTTCGAGAACACCGCATCGGGGGCGACGTCGCAGAACAGCGCGATCTTGCGCTTGGTGTCCGCATCGAGGCGGTCGCGGCTGCGGCCGATGATGATGTCGGGCTGCAGCCCGATCGAGCGCAGCTCCTTCACCGAGTGCTGCGTGGGCTTCGTCTTCTGCTCGCCGTTCTTCGAGTACGGCACGAGCGTCACGTGCACGAACAGCACGTCGGCGGGGTCCTGCTCGGAGGCGAACTGCCGCAGCGCCTCGAGGTAGGGCATCCCCTCGATGTCGCCGACGGTGCCGCCGACCTCGATGATGCAGACGTCGGTGCCCGCGGCGGCCTCGCGGATGCGCCGCTTGATGTCGTCGGTGATGTGTGGGATGATCTGGACGGTCTTGCCCAGGTAGTCCCCCGCGCGCTCCCGCTCGATGACGTGCTGGTACGTCTTGCCCGTGGTGATGTTGTGCTCGGAGGTCATGTCCACCCCGAGGAACCGCTCGTAGTTGCCCAGGTCCAGGTCCACCTCGCCGCCGTCGCGCAGCACGTACACCTCGCCGTGCTGGAAGGGGTTCATCGTCCCCGCATCCACGTTGAGGTAGGGGTCGATCTTCACCGCCGTCACGTCGAAGCCGGCGTTCGCCAGCAGCCGGCCGGTGCTCGCGGCGGTGATCCCCTTGCCCAGGCCGCTCATGACCCCGCCGGTGACGAAGATGAACTTCCGCCCCAGTGTGGGGTCGTATCCCGTCGCAGAATCTGCCGGCATACTGCCCGTGCGCAAGCTCCCTCTAAAATGATTTCGGGGCGGTCGACGCGGCGACGGCAAGCCCCTAGTCGGTGTGCGGAGACGGATGCGTATGCAGCTCGCGCCGATCGGCTTCGGGACCTACCTGTTGGATGCGCCCGAGCCCGCCGCCACCGCGGTCCGCCATGCCGTCGAGACGGGGTACCGCCACATCGACACCGCCCAGGAGTACGGCAACGAGGCCGCCGTCGCCGCGGGCATCGCCGCCGCGGATGTCGACGCGGCCGCCGTCACCGTCGCGACGAAGCTGCGGACGGACAACCTGACGCCCCAGCGGGTGCGCGCGTCGGCGGAGGCGTCCGCCGCGCGCCTCGACGTCGACACGATCGACCTGCTGTACGTCCACTGGCCGCTGGACACCTACGACCCCGACCGCACGCTGCCCGCGCTCGACGCGCTCGTCGATGACGGACTCGTCGCGCACATCGGCCTCAGCAACTTCCGCGCGGACCAGCTGCGCGCCGCCCGCGCGCGGCTCGCGCACCCGATCGCGGCCCACCAGGTCGAGCGCCATCCGCTGCTGCCGCAGCGCGAGCTGCTCGACATCGCCCGCGCGTGGGGCCACACGCTCGTGGCGTACACGCCCATCGCCCGCAACGAGGTCGCGGCGGTCCCCGCGATCGCCACCGCGGCGGCCGACGCGGGGATCACCCCCGCCCAGCTCGCGCTCGCGTGGGCGATCGACACCGACGGGGTCGTCCCCATCCCCAAGGCGACGTCCCCCGCACACATCGCGGAGAACTTCGCGGCGACCGAGCTCGCGCTGTCCGCGGAGACGCGCGCCGCGGTCGATGCGGTCGGGACCGAACGGCGGATCGTCGACTTCCCCGCCGCGCCGTGGCACCGGCGGTGATCAGCCGGTGTTCTTCATCCCCGCGGCGATCCCCTTCACCGTCAGCCGCAGCGCGCGCTCCTCCGCATCGGTGCGGTCGTCGATCCCCAGCAGCTGCACCTGCAGCAGGTTCAGGGGGTCGACGTAGGGGTTGCGCCGGCTGAGCGACTCCGCCAGCCAGCCCCGCTGGATGAGCGCATCGCGGTCGGCGATCGCGAGCACGTGCGCGACCGTGCGCTCGTACTCGGCGGTGATGTCCTCGAAGAAGCGCGCGCGCAACTCGGCGTCGGCGAGGTCGGCGTACGCCGCGGCGATCTCCAGGTCCGTCCGCGCCAGCGCCAGCGCCACGTTGTCGAGCTTCGTCCGGAAGAAGTCCCACTCGGTGTACATCGCCTGGAGGGTGGCGAGCTCACCGCCCTCGTCGAGGTACGCGTCGATCGCGGTGCCCACGGCGTACCACCCGGGGAGGATGCAGCGCGTCTGCGTCCACGAGAACACCCACGGGATCGCCCGCAGGTCCTCCACGGAGCGTTCGTCGGTGCGCGAGGCCGGTCGCGAGCCGAGGTTCAGCGCCTCGATCACCGTGATCGGCGTCGCCTGCTCGAAGTAGCGCACGAACCCCTCGCGGCCGAGCAGCCCACGGTACGCCGCCCGGGCGTGTGCGCTCAGCGTGTCCATCGCCGCGGTCCACGCCGCCGGCTGCGGCTCCGCATCCGTCTGCGCGGCGAGCATCGCCGCGGTCTGCCCGTGCAGCATCTGCTCGAGGTTGCGCATCGCGATCTGGGGGTTGCCGTACTTCTCGGCGATCGCCTCGCCCTGCTCGGTGAACTTGATCTGCCCCGACACCGTCTCCCGCGGCAGCGCCTGCATCGCCTCGTTCATCGGCCCGCCACCGCGGGAGATCGACCCCCCGCGCCCGTGGAACAGCCGCAGCTCCACGTCGTGGTCCGCACAGATCGCCGCGATCTCCCGCTGGTTGCGGTGGAGGTCCCAGTTCGCCGCGAGGAAGCCGTTCTCCTTGTTGGAGTCGGAGTACCCCAGCATGATCTCCTGGCGCCCCCCGCGGCGGGCGAGCAGCTCCGTGTAGACGGGGTTCTCGAACAGCGTCCCCATGATCTCGCGCGCCCCGTTGAGCGCCGCCTCCGTCTCCAGCAGCGGGACGATGTCGACGCCCGCATGGTCGGGCAGGTCGACCACCCCGGCCTGGTCGGCGAGGAACGCCACCTCCAGCACGTGCGAGGCCGCCTCGGTCATCGAGATGCAGTAGGTGTCGATCGCCTGGACGCCGTACTCCTGCTGCCACCCCGCGAAGGCGGTGAAGCGCGCGCAGACCCGCTGGGGAAGCGCGTCGAGCCCGTCGGTCGCGGTCAGGTCGACGACGGGCGCGTCCTGGGCGATCGCCTCGGTGAGGAACTCCACGCGCGCGGCCTCATCCATCGCCGCGTAGTCGACGCCCACCGCCGCCAGCAGCGCGGTGATCGTCGCGGTGTGGTTCTCGCGGTGATCGCGCAGGTCGAGGCTCGCGAGGATGAAGCCGAACGTGTCGACCTGCCGCAAAAGCGGCTTGATGTGCACGTCCGCGACGATCGCCGCATCGTTCGCCCGCAGGCTCGCATCCAACAGCTCGAGGTCGGCGATCAGCCCACCGGGGGCCTCGTAGCCGTGTGGCCGCACGTCCACCACGCGCCGCAGCCGCTCGCGCATGAGCCGCAGCTTCTGGCGGTACGGCTCATCGGGGTAGCGCTCGCGCACCTCCGCGCCGACGGCGGGCATGCGCTCGACGTCCGCCGCGAGCGCGGCGGTGAACGCGGGGTCGAGCTCCAGCCGCCCCGCCTCCGCGCTCAGGATGCCCGACAGGCGCTTGAGCTGGGTGGCGTAGCGCTCGATCACCACCGCCCGCTGGCGGGCGAGGGTGTCGCTCGTCACCGCGGGCGTCACGAAGGGGTTGCCGTCGCGGTCCGCACCCGCCCACGAGCGGAACTCGAAGAGCTTCGGGACCGTCACCGTGGGGTACGTCTCCTGCAGCTGGCGCTCGAGCCGGCCGTAGGCCGTCCCGACCACGTCGAACAGCACCGACTCGAGGTACCACTGCACGTTGCGCGCCTCATCCTGCGGCTCCGGCCGGCGGGTGCGGATCTGTGCGGTCTTCCACAGGCTCACCACCTCCGCGGTGACCGTCTGCCAGATCGCCTCGGCCTCCGCGGCAGACAGCGCCCGCTCATCCAGCCGCCGCAGCCGCTCGCCGATCGAGCGCAGCTTCGCCTTGACCGTCTTGCGGCGCGCCTCGGTGGGGTGGGCGGTGAAGGTGGGCTCGATGAGGATCGCCTCGAGCATCGCCTGCACCGCCGCGGCATCCAGCTCCGCATCGCGCAGCATCGCGAGCATCGCATCGATCCCGTCGGCGAGGGTGCCCGCCGCCGTCGCATCCTGCACCGCGCGCACCCGCTCGCGCTCCTCGGCGAGGTTGATCAGCTCGAAGTACAGCAGGAACGCCCGGGCGATGACGAGCCGTGTGTCGGTGTCGGCCGCCTGCAGCCGCTCGATCACCGCCGAGCGGTCCGGCGCCTCCCCGCGGCGGTACGCGATCGCCGCGGTGCGGATCGCCTCCACCTCGTCGAACTCCGCCGTGGAGGTCTGCGCGGTGAGGGTCGCGCCGACGAGCGCGCCCAGCTCGCTCACGTCGGTCGCGACATCCCGGTTGTGGGTTCGCATCGTCTGTTCTCTCTCACCCCGGTAAATAATTCGACCGCCGCCGCAGGGGGCTGTTCGTCACCCTTTTGTCCGGCCCCCGGAAGCTCCCGCTATGAGCACCCGGGACAAGTACCCGAGCGACTCGGGCCGTCGGCGGTTCGTCAAGGGGGTCGTCGGCGGTGCGGCGCTGGCGAGCGTGGGCGCGACGGGTGCGGCGGCGATCAACTCGGCGACCACCTCGCCGGGGGTCGGCGGTGGGACGACGATCGCCTACGCGATCGAGCGCGTGGCGGGGCCCGCCCCACGCGGCATGCCGATGATCCCCCTGGAGATCGATGACGAGGGCTACCTCCGTGGCGTCTGGCCGGATGTGACGACCCGCTCGGCCGGCGGCATCGAGACGACCGTCGCGGAGACGCCCGACTTCAAGGGGTCGGGCATCACCTACTCCGCGGACTGGTTCCAGTACTGCGGCGTCGAGGGGTACCAGGGGATCGCCCCGGGCTACGAGTCGGACAACTACTTCCGCGTGGGCAGCGCGCCGGGGTACGACTGGCAGACCGAGACCTACAGCGAGGGTGACCGGCTGCACGTCGACGACTTCAGCGACTACCGCGAGTGGACCAACGGCGTCGGCGATGCGGGCCTCGGCAAGCCGGCGACGGGCCGGTGGCGCTCGGAGGGCGCATCGAACGTCATCCCCATCCAGGTGATCAAGTCCCCGCAGGTCGAGGAGGTCGCCCC
>JAVLBV010000055.1:0-6411 GCA_031580685.1 Haloquadratum sp.
ACGCTCGTGTACGGCAAGACGTGGGTCGACCCGCACCGGCTGCACGCGCTGGGGGTGCCCGAGCGGTTCCTCCCCCCCTTCCTCGTGGAGATCCTCGAGGAGACGATCGAGCCCACGAGCGAGGCGATGCCCACGTTCGGGACGCCCCATCTGATGGGACTGGTGATCGAGGAGTTCCCCGAGGCGGTCGCGACCGCGGATGTCTCGGATGATGGGCAGATCGGCGCGGGGATCATCTGGGTCACCTCGTTCGCTGCCCGCCGGCTGCACATCATCATCATCGAGCTGATCGTCGAGGTGATGGACCATGCGGTGAGCCACGCGGAGGACCCCGAGCTCATCGCGAGCTTCGAGGCGGAGATGGGGGCGTTCGACGTCCACGAGTTCGTCGACATCTACCGCGAGGAGCGGGAGCTGACGGCGGAGGGGTTCGAGGAGGAGTGATTACGAATATCGAAGAAGCACTCCGGACATCGTAATGATTCGTGGCTCTTATTACGAACCATGGAATCTCGACGGGTGATGAGTGCAACTGACGACACGATCCTGCTGATCGGCAGCGGACCGATCCAGATCGGTCAGGCCGCAGAGTTCGATTACTCGGGCGCGCAGGCGTGTCGGGCGCTGCGCGAGGAGGGTGCGCGGGTGGTGCTGGTCAACTCCAACCCCGCGACGATCATGACCGACCCGGAGATGGCCGATAAGGTGTACATCGAGCCGATCACCCCGGCGGTGATCGAGGAGATCATCGAGATCGAACAGCCCGATGGTGTGATCGCGGGGCTGGGTGGACAGACGGGGCTGAACGTCACCGCAGCGCTGGCGGAGGAGGGGGTGCTCGAGCGGCACGATGTGGAGATCCTCGGGACCCCGCTGGAGACCATCTACGCGACCGAGGACCGCGAGCTGTTCCGCCACCGCATGCAGGCCCTCGACCAGCCGGTGCCCGCGTCGACGACGATCGAGCTGCCGGCGGGGACGACCGTGGGCGGGTTGGACGCGACGACACTGCAGGGGCTGGTCGACGACGCGGTCGAGCAGGTGGGCGGGCTGCCGGTGATCGCCCGGACGACGTACACCCTCGGCGGTGCGGGGTCGGGGGTGGTCGACTCCATGGAGGAGCTGTACACCCGGGTGCGGCAGGGGTTGCGGCTCTCGCGGAACAACGAGGTGCTGCTCACCGAGTCGATCGCGGGCTGGATCGAGCTGGAGTACGAGGTGATGCGTGATGCGGGCGACTCGTGCATCATCATCTGCAACATGGAGAACATCGACCCGATGGGGATCCACACCGGCGAGTCGATCGTCGTGACGCCCTCGCAGGTGATCCCCGACACGGGCCATCAGATCATGCGGGATGCGGCGCTGGAGGTCATCCGCGACCTCGGGATCGAGGGGGGGTGCAACATCCAGTTCGCCTGGCGGGACGACGGCAGCCCCGATGGGGAGTACCGCGTGGTGGAGGTCAACCCCCGCGTCTCCCGCTCATCCGCACTCGCATCGAAGGCGACCGGGTACCCGATCGCCAGGGTGACCGCGAAGGTGGCGATGGGCAAGCGGCTCCATGAGATCGAGAACGAGATCACCGGCGAGACGACCGCCGCGTTCGAGCCGGCGATCGACTACGTGGTCACCAAGATCCCCCGGTGGCCCAAGGACAAGTTCGAGCACGTGCGGTTCGAGCTGTCGACGGCGATGAAGTCGACGGGCGAGGCGATGGCGATCGGCCGGACGTTCGAGGAGTCGTTCATGAAGGCGCTGCGGTCGACGGAGTACACCCCCGCAGCGTCACTCGATGCGGTCGATGAGGCCGAGCTCGTCGAGCAGTTCCTGCGGCAGCCCACCCCCGACCGCATGTTCGGGGTGCTGGAGGCGTTCCGGCGCGGGTTCACCGTCGGCCGGGTCGCCGAGCTGACGGGCATCCACACGTGGTACCTCGAGCAGCGCGGCGGCGATGGCGGTCGTCGAGGAGGATGCGGCCGCGGGCGAGTTCACCGCGGGGGCGATCGTCGGGCACACCAACGCCGCACTGGCAGGCTTCGGCGGGACGGACGTGGACACCGTCGAGCCGGTGGTGCCGGGGCGGATGTACAAGCAGGTCGACACCTGTGCAGGCGAGTTCGTCGCACAGACGCCCTACTACTACTCCTCGCGGCAGTCGGAGTTCGAACGGGGGCCGTACGAGGGGGCGGCCGCCGCGGGTGAGCTGCGCGTCGAGCGGGACACCGAGAGCGTGGTGGTCGTCGGCGGCGGGCCCATCCGCATCGGCCAGGGCGTCGAGTTCGACTACTGTGCGGTCCATGCGGTGCAGGCGATCCGTGCTGCGGGCATCGAGGCGCACGTGGTCAACAACAACCCCGAGACGGTCTCGACGGACTACGACACCTCCGATGGGCTGTTCTTCGAGCCGATCACCGCCGAGGAGGTCGCGGACGTGATCGAGGCGACCGATGCCGATGGGGTGATGGTGCAGTTCGGCGGCCAGACGTCGGTCAACATCGCCCATCCGCTGCAGGCGGAGATCGACCGCCGGGGGCTCGACTGTGCGATCATGGGCACCCCCGTGGATGCGATCGATCTCGCGGAGGACCGCGACCGCTTCAACGCGATCATCGAGGATGCGGGCATCCGGCAGCCGGAGGGGGGGACCGCCCGCTCGTCCGATGAGGCGATCGCGATGGCGAACGCGATCGGCTATCCCGTCCTCGTGCGGCCATCGTACGTGCTGGGGGGCCGGGCGATGCGTGTGGTCCACAGCGATGCGGAGCTCAGACAGTACATCGAGGAGGCGGTGCGGGTCTCACCGACGAAGCCCATCCTGCTGGATGAGTTCCTCGCGGATGCGATCGAGCTGGACGTCGATGCGGTCGCCGACGGCGAGGATGTGCTGATCGGTGGGATCATGGAGCACGTCGAGTCCGCGGGGGTGCACTCGGGGGACTCCGCCTGCATGATCCCACCGCAGTCGCTCGATGCGGCGACGCTGGCGGAGGTGCGGCGGATCACCGAGACGATCGCCCGGCGGCTCAACACGGTGGGGCTGCTGAACGTGCAGCTGGCGGTGACGGAGCATGCAGATGGCCCCGCGGTGTACGTCCTGGAGGCGGCCTCGCCGGGGTCGGCGATCGACCCCGCGGTGGTCACCCTCGCCCACGGGGCGCGTGCGACCGCGCGCTACAGCGTGCACGCCCCGGCGACCGCCGGGCGGTACAACCGCTTCCACACGGTGCACTGGTACCCCCTGCTGCTGCCGGTGGCCGTGGTGCTGTGGCTGCACGCGCTCGCGCCCGCAGCGGCGATGCTCGCGCTCACGCTGGTCCCGCTGGTCGCGGTGGCGATCGCGTTCTACCTGCTCGTGGGCTTCCGCGAGCTGCACCTGCGCGCGTCGCGCTGAGGGCTCACGGCTCGCGGTCTGCGAACAGCGTCGAGAACAGCTCCTGCTCGGCCGCCCGCAGGTGGTACATCACCGTCGAGCGGGAGACGCCGACGACCGCGGCGACGTCCGCCCCCGTCGCCCGCTGGGGCCGCTCGAAGAAGCCCATCTTCGTCGCGACCGCGAGCACCTCCGCCTGGTGGTCGGAGAAGCCGGCGACCGTCGGCGGTGGGGTGGCCTCCGGCGTCTGCGTGCGCTTGCTGCGCAGCGAGGCTGCGGGCCAGTCCGTCCGGAGGTCGGCGAGCACGTCTGCGGCGAGCGTGCGGCGCGGCAGCTCCGCCTCGATGCGCAGCCCCGCCGCCGAGACGGTGTAGGTGGTGATGAGCCCCGCATGCGCGCGGATGGTCGCCCCGACGGTGGGCGCGGTGGTGCGCACGTGCACGAGCGGGCGCCCGTCGGCCCCGTCGATCTCCTCGGCGGAGACGACCCCCGCGACCTGGCTCCCCGCGGCGGCGAACGCCTGGGCCATCGCCGCATCGGGGGCGGTCACCAGCAGCGAGGCGACGCCGGCGGCCTCCGCGGCGGGGCGCGTCGTCGTCACCTCCAGCGCCCCGGTGTGGTCGGCGGGCATCGCCGCGCGCATCGCCACGAGCGGGTGCGCGGGGTCCGTCAGCTCGATCACCAGCCGCAGCACCGTCTCCTCGGTGAGCACCGAGCGGACCTGCTGGCGCTGCTGGACGAACGCCACCGTCTGGGCGAGCGTGGTCAGCGCCGCTGTCGCCGCGGGGCCGGGCTCGCACGCGACGAGCGCGCCGTGGCTCACCCCCTCGTACGTCGCCGGCACCGCCACCAGCGACGGGCCCGCCCCACCGTCGCTCACCGTCTGCGGGACCATGGCGCTGATCGCCTCCTGGGCGACGGCGGTGACCCCCGCGCGGTCGGCGCCGTCATCACCGGCGGTCGCGAGCACGGTCGTCCCGTCGTCATCGAGCACCCACACGGCGGCCGCGGTGGTGCGGTCACGGGCGATCGCTGCGACCGTCGCGGCGACCTCGTCGATCGGGGTCGTCGCCATGAGCAGCTGCTGCAGCGTGGCGGTCTGGTCGCGCTCGCGCCGCAGCTCGTCGCCCGAACTCGCGAGCGCCGCCTCGGTCGCCTTCTGCTCGCTCACATCCACCACCGACCCCTCGATGCTCCGGGCCCCGTCGGCCTCCACGCGGATCTCGCTGAGGTGCGCCCAGAAGCGCGTGCCGTCGACCCGCTCGAGCTCCAGGGTCTCCTCGCGGACGCGCGCGCCCGCCTCCACGGCCGCGGCGGGGTCGTACAGCTGGGGGATCGCGGCCGCCTGCAGGGCACCGAGGCTCTCGGCGCCGAGCATCTGCACGAGCGTGGGGTTGGCATACCGCAGCGGCGGCTCCGCATCGGGGTCGATCCGGTAGACGCCGACGGGCAGCCGCTCGATGAGCGCGGCGTACTGGGTGAGCTGCCGCTCGCGGCGGGCGAGCTCGGTGACCTCCGTCAGCAGCAGCGCGTAGCCGCTGGTCTGGCCCACCCCCCGGATGGTGGTCCGCTCGACGACGACGGTGCGTGCGCCGAGGGTGAGGCGGTGGTCGCCCGTGGCCGCCGGCAGCTCCGGCAGGTACGCGCCGATGTCGTCGGCGAGCAGCGCGGTGCGGTCGGGCGCCCCGACGAACTCGGCGGCCGCGGCGTTCGCATCGACGATCCGGCCGCTCTCGTGCACCAGCAGGTAGCCCGCGGCGTGCGCCGCCAGCGCCTGGCTGCGCCCGGTGTGGACGCGGTCGAACACCCGGTGGCGGAAGATGACGACGATGTCGATCACCATCGTCACCGCGATCGCCGCGGGCGTGAGGTCGAAGCCCGTCCCACCGGGCGGGTACACCCCCGCACCCCGCAGGGTGAACACCGCCAGCGGGATGAGCGGGGCGATGCCGAAGATCACGCCGATGAAGCGGGGGATGCGCCGCCGCAGCACCGCCCAGCCGATCGCCGCGGTCATCGCGACGGTCGCGCCGCCGGCCCACAGCACGTGCAGGGTGAACAGCGGGGTGAGCTGCTGCTCGAGGGCGGTGTAGCCCCCGCCGGCGTCGACGAGCACCGTGTCGATGAACACGCCCGGGGGGCTGCCGACGGCCAGTGCGATCGTGGCGATGGGGATCGCCAGGAGCACGGCCCACAGCCGCCGGGTGATGCGGGCGGGTGCGACGTAGTCGAGCACGAGCACGACGAACATCGACGGCAGCCACGCATGGCCGACGAACTCCAGGCGGTACCACAGCGTCTTCGTCGCGAGGTCGGCGCTGGCGACGCGCAGCGCGGCCATCGCGACCCACACGGCGATGGGGATGGTGATCGCCGCGACCATGACGACGCGCCGGCGGCGCTCGCGGTTGAGGACGTACCACACGGCGTAGCTGCCGATGACGCTGGAGGCGACGCTCGCGAGGACGAACAGCCACAGCACCGGGGGCGCCTGCCAGCTAGCCACAGCGGGGCGGACCTCGCCGCCACGTCGGCCCGTGCATGCTGCAGATGCCGATGGCACCGGCATAACCGTGTCGTCGGCTGACACACCGGGTCCGTCGGCGGGCTGCGGATGTCGGGGTCCGCCGCGGTGCGCCTACCCCGCGTAGTGGGCGGTGACGACGTCGGCCAGCCCCACGTCCGCGAGCATCGCCGTCGGCACGAGCATGTCGAGCTGGACGACGCCGGGCAGCCGGCCGATCTGCACGCCGCCGGTGAACGTGCACCGGGCGCGCACCTCCCCCTCGGTGATGCCGAAGAGCGCGGCGGTGCGGTCGAAGGCGCACTGCGTCGCGTCGTTGACGGTCGCGCCGCTGCCGACGACCTGGATGGGCCACGCGTCGGTGACCGCCGCGACGTCGTGGGCGGCGCCGAGTGCCGCCGCGGCGTCGGCCTCCGCGGTGGTGTACGGCCGGCTGATGTGCGGCAGGTCCGCGGTGGTCGGCAGGAGGATGGGTCCGTCGAGCTGGAGGTCCCGGATGACCTCCACGTCGGCG
>JAVLBV010000056.1:0-6277 GCA_031580685.1 Haloquadratum sp.
ACTCCGGTCAGCGTCCCCACCAATCCACCCGTTGCGTTCCCTCCGATGACGGCAGCATGTGACGTTGTGCCTGAGATCCTCGAATTCCGTCCCAGGACGCCAGTCGCCCCTCCGATCGGGCTGTCGGTGCCGGTGACCGTCCCATCGATACTCAGATTCGATAGCAGTGCGTCGTTTGCGGTCCCTACAGCACCCCCCACAAGATCACGGCCACGGACCCGCACGTCGACCGACGCATCCTGAAACCGACCATCTCGGAACCGCCCAACGACACCCCCGACGTACCGTTCAGAGGATCTGACGTTGCCACTGATCGCGATGTTCTCGGTATCCATACCTTCCGAACTTCCGGCGAGTATTCCAACCCTGTATCCCCCAGAGACGTCAGCACCTGTGATCGAGAGATCGGTCACCGTGGCTTCGGTCACCTCGCCGAACAACCCTACACCATCGCGATCTGTCCTGTTGATGTACAGATTCGAGATCCGATGGTCATTGCCGTCCAACGAGCCTGTGAATGGATAGTGTGTGTCACCGATGGGGACAAATCCTCGTGCACCACCATCGCGTATGTCCATCGATCGAGTCTCACTGGCATCGACGTCTGCTGCAAGTCTGAAATGCCCATCCAGGTCTGCAGCCATCGCCTGGAGTTCGTCCAGATCCGTTACTTCGTAAGGAGTAGATTGTGTCCCCTCGCCGCTCATCTTACTCAGTGCATCCTGATTATTCACCTTGCGCGCCTCCCAACGATCGACCTGCTCGGCATTTCCGAATGTGTCGACAGTCTCGCCAGCGGGCGTCTCTGTGTAGGAGGAACTCGACGTGGACGTCGTTGCGTACTGTCCACGCACGCCGACCAGTCCACCCAGGAACGTATCGCCACTGACCGGTCCTGACGCGGACCCGTTGACCAGCCTCATATCCACCAGTGGACCGGTTATCAATCCTCTTGGTGTCATCAGATCATGATACCCAAGGACGCCGACTAATCCACCAACACCGTCTCGACCAGCGACTGCACCGGTTGCATCTGAATCATGTATCTCGGAGACAGAGTAACCAACCAGTCCTCCCACACCTGTCTCTCCTTCCACGTTGCCAGAACTGGAACCGTTCTGGACCGCTCCGTATGCCCAGCCAACCAATCCACCCACAGATACCTCGCCCGAAACGTCTCCCGTCGCAGTGGAGGATCGTATAATTGACTCTCCATGTCCCCCGACCAAGCCACCGATATTATCGCCCGCCCCGCTTACAGATCCCGTCGCCGTGGCACTAGATATTTCGGCGGTGTTCCAGCCAATGAGACCCCCAACCCTGTCAGATCCCGAGACGGTCGCAGAGGAGGTGACATTAGCAACACGACCACCGTTAGCGCTTGCAGCGAGCCCCCCTATCCTATCCCAACCTTGGACCTCACCACTGAGCGACACATTTCTGATTTCAGTATCCTGTGTTTCCCCGGCTAGGATGCCGACACTGTCATAGCCTCTTACTGTCGCATCTGCGATGGTGACATTCCGGATGACCGCGTCGTCTGTCGATCCGAATAATCCAACACCACCATGATTGGCACTGATGTGCAGATTCTCGATGCGATGGCCCCCACCCTCGAACACGCCAGTGAACGGACCGATAGGGGTGAATCCTGTGGAGCCCCCATCGTTGAAGGACCATGACTGCGTCTCACCAGCATCGATGTCATTGCCCAGTCGGTAGTAGGCGTCCAGATCCGCTGCGATCGCCTGCAGCTGCCTGACATCGGTGATGATGTACGGATCGGCTGCGGACCCCTCTCCTGCGGTCTCTTCGGGTGCAGTGATCGTAACCTCGAATGCCGTGGCGTTCGCATCAGAGAATGATCCGACCGTCCGCTCGCGCGGGGTGAACCTCCCCTGCGGATATCCGACGATCGCCACCTGATATCGCCCCGCGCTGTCCAGTACGCGATTGCCCGGTTCCTCACCCTCGGTGAGGGCCACATCGGCCAAATCGATCCGGTCATCATCGCCCAGGCTGTAGCTCACCTGACCGTCCAGTTCCAGAAGGTTCCACTCACCATCGTCGCGGGCATACAGCGAGATGTTGGCGAATCCCCCACCGCTCATAGAGAGGTCCAGCCTGCTGCGATTCGACATCACACGTGGCAGGTTGTCGATCATGGGCGTCGGGGTGTGTCCGATCACGATGTCGCTGGTCGTGGTGCTGCCTGACGCATTGATCACCTGGTACTGCAGCGATCGGGTTGGGGTGACTCCCTCCGACAGCGTGACATCCATCTGGAGGGAGAGGGACAGATCGCTGCCTACCGAGAGATTCTCGCCCTGCTCATCGATGGAGATGTTGAGGTCATACTCCGTCTGCGAGACCGACACCGCCGAGGTGGCGTTGCCGCCGCTCGCGTTGGTCGCAGACACCACCCGCGCGCTGGCGGGGGCGATGGTGAGGCCGGGGTTCGACGTCCCCACCTCGATGGTGATCGACGCGGTCCCACCATCGGAGACCGCGAAGTCCTCCCCCTCGATGGCGGTGATGTTCACCGTCTGGGTGGTCGTGTTCTGGGGTGCGGAGATGTTGATGTAGCTCACATCAGACGCATCCACCGGTCCGACCGCCGCCGCGGGGGCGGCCACGAACGCGAGCGAGAGCAACACCAGCAGTACGACGAGCCCACCGACCGTCCGCCGGCGAAGGAAGCGATCGGGTCGCTCAGACCCGATCGGAGGAGACACCATATGTTGTCCTCTACACCCAGCGCGGTGAGACAATAATACCTTCCGGTGATTTTTGTGTGTCCTGCGGATGTGCGCTCGCCGGGATGGTGGCCGATCAGCGCGGACAGCGTCCGCTCAGGCCTCGAAGCCCGACTCGAAGAAGAACCGCCCGTCGCGCTGGATGACCTCCCCGTCGACGGTGATGCTCGAGTCCGTACTCATGTCGACGATCATGTCGACGTGCTCGGCGGACTCGTTCAGCGCGTTGCCGTCCCCGACGGTGTCGGGGTACGCCGAGCCCACCGCCAGATGGACGGTGTCGCCCATCTTCTCATCGAACAGCATGTTGTAGCTGAAGCGGTCGATCGCCCGGTTCATGCCGATGCCCAGCTCGCCCAGCCGCCGCGCGCCGGGGTCGGTCTCGAGGATCCCCTCGAGGACCTCCTCGTGCTTCTCGGCGCTGAAGTCGGTGACCGCACCGTCGCGGAAGGTGAGCGTCACCCCCGTGATCTCGCGGCCCTGCCGGTACAGCGGCAGGTCGAAGTGCACCTCGCCGTCGACGCCATCGACGAGCGGGGCGGTGAAGACCTCCCCGCCGGGCAGGTTGTGCTGTCCCGTGTCGTTGCGGGCGACGTTGCCGCCGATCTGCAGGGTCAGCGCCGTCGTCTCGCCCGAGCGGATCTGCACCTCCTCGCCGGCATCGAGCAGCTCGACGACCTGCGCCTGCCGCTCGTGCTGGGCGTCCCAGTCGAGGCTCACCGCATCCCACACGAAGTTCTCGTACGCCTCGGTGCTCATCTCTGCGAGCTGTGCGGATCCCGGTGTCGGATGCTGCGTCAGCGTCCACCGCTTCGACAGCCGCGTCTCGAGGACGGGGCGCATCGCCCGGCGGTACGCCGCGGTCACCTCGGGCGGCACATCGGCGAGCTCGGTGGCGTTCGCATCGCCACGCACGGCGATGAACACGTCCATCTCGCGGTACAGCGCGTGCAGGTGCTCGGGGGTCTCGAACGCGCCGTCCCAGCCGCGGAGGAACGCGCGGGTCGTCCGGGGGTCAGAGCTCATCGACACCGGGGTCGCCCCGCGGTCCGCACACGCCTCATACAGCGCCCGGGTGAGGTCGGCGGCCGCCGCCGGTGCGACGATCACCACCGCATCGCCGGCGCTGATCGCCGCGGAGTGGTCGGCGATGATCTCGGCGTGCGCACGGATGCGTGGGTCCATACCACCTGCTGGTGTGCCCGCCGGCATAGCGCCTTCGTCGCGGCCGGGGTGGCGACGCTTTTATCCGGCCGTCTGCGAGCGGGCGTATGCCCATCGACCTGCGGAGCGACACGGTCACCCGACCGACGGATGCGATGCGGGAGGCCGCGGCGACGGCGACCGTCGGCGATGACGTCTACGGGGAGGACCCCACGGTGCAGGCGCTGGAGGCGGCGGCCGCCGAGCGGCTGGGCAAGCCCGCGGCGCTGTTCGTCCCCTCGGGGACGATGGGCAACCAGATCGCGGTGCGGGTCCACACCGACCGTGGCGACCTCGTGGTCGCCGACCCGCAGGCGCACATCATCACCTGGGAGCTCGGGGGGATGGCCCAGCTGTCGGGCGTGCAGGTGCGGACGGTGGACGCCCCGCGGGGGCGGTACGACCTGGATGCGCTGGCGGCGGCGATGCAGCAGCGCTCGCTGCACCGACCCGGGGTGGGGCTCGTCACCCTCGAGAACACCCACAACCAGCGGGGCGGGTGGGCGGTGCCCGCGGCGACGGTCGCCGCGGTCGGTGAGGTCGCCGCGGACGCGGGCGTCCCCCTGCACATCGATGGGGCGCGGCTGTTCAACGCCTGCGTGGCGACGGACACCGACCCCGCCGAGATGGCCGCAGTACGCACCCAGGCCGAAGGCGATCTTCGCGGACGCGTTCGGTGCGTGCTCGAGGAGGGTCGGGACCTCCTGTTCGGACAGCCAGACCTTGTAGTCGTCGCGGTTCGCGTGCTGCTGCAGGTTCATGACATGAGACGGCGTTCCTGCACCTTCCGCCAGCCCCACTTGACGGGGATACCCAGCAGCAGCACCGCGAGGACTGCACCGCCGCCAGCCCCGATCATATAGCCCAGCACCGTCCCCGACGACTGCGACGCCAGCCACTGCAGGTCAGCGATCACGACCGCGAGGGTCCAGACGATAACGATACCCCACTGGTATTTGTTCATAATACCCATATCCGCATATCTCGCAAAGCGGATAAAATAATACCGTTCGCGGGGGTCAGTCGGTCGCGATCGGAGTCGGGACCGTGGAAAAGTGTCCGGTATTCCGGAGATTATCGGACGGCGTTACTCGACGCCAGCGCGGTCTTCGGCGTCGGCGTACTGCTGGTCGACGATCGCGTCGGGATCGTCCTCGACGTCCATCTCGTCCATGTCTTCGTCCGGTGCATCGTCCATGTCGTCGATATCTTTGCCATATGCCATAGCAGGTGCAGGTCAGCAGCGGATCAGGTTATAGGTTCGGACCAGCAGGATGACCCCGCCGCCGTCTGTCGAACTTCGTATTTTCGGGTCTTTTGTGAAATTATCCCACGACAGCCACGGCTGCGTCACGGATATTCTGTGGTAGTGTTGCGGACTTGGTGAAGAAGGAGTCGCTGGCGGACGTTGTGCTCGAACCCCGCATTGCACACCTCCAGGTGCACCGGCACATCGGTCGGGACCAGCTGTGCGGCGAGACACCGTTCGGGGGCGGCATACCCCGCCGCGTTCGTGCGCACCGCCTCGGGGTGTCGCTGGGCCCACCCCGCATCGACCGTCTCGCCGATCCCCCGGACATCCGTGTGGTCCACCGGCTCCGTCGTCGGCGCAAGCAGCAGCTCCTTGCGCACATAGATGTCCATCCGATGCATCGGGTCGAGCCCCAACGCGAGGTCCCCGTACACCCACAGCTCTGTCACCGGGACGGGAACATCCCCTGCACGGACCGCTTCGAGGGCCGCGTCGATGATCTCCACGCCTGCGGTCCGGTCCATGGTCGGGGTGGGGTGTCCGCCGGATTGGCCCTTGTGGTCCGGCACCGACACCGGTTTGCCCCACGCTGCCGCAGCGGGGGTATGGAGTGCGACCGGTGTGGGGACCCCGCGGTGGTCCACGCCGCGTATGCAGGTGCGCACTGGTGCGGTCCGCATCTGCGGGCTGCGGTGGACAAGCGTGTCCGCCGTCGCATCCGCGCAGATGGCCTCATCCCGCAGGATGCGACCCCAGAGGACCCCCAGACCTGGATGATCGGTCTCTCCGGCGGGAAGGACAGTGCGGTGCTGACGCACATCCTCTCCGACACCCTGGGGGACGACCCGCGCATCGAGCTGGTCGCGGTGACGATCCACGAGGGGATCAGCGGCTACCGCGATGCGAGTCTCGTCGCTGCTCGTGAGCTGGCGGCCGCACGGACGATCCGCCATGAGGAGTACACCTACGCCGAGGAGTTCGGCGTCGAGATGGCCGTACTCGCCGTCGAGGACGACCGATGCGGGCAGCACCCGCCCGGTGTCGCGCACGATGGCCTCGACCATGT
>JAVLBV010000057.1:0-6218 GCA_031580685.1 Haloquadratum sp.
ATCAGTCGGAGGGAGTCCGCGGGCGGGTAGATGTAGAGGTTGCGCGCGATGTACTCCTTGAGGATGTCGTTCTGGATACCGATAGCATCGGTATCCACGCGGTCCGCCCTGTGAGCCCGATCGAAAGTTGATCTGTGCGGAATCGCACTCGGGGCACACGTCGATCTCACTCATCGGCGCGACCTCCGAACAGCTCATCGAGCCACGCGGGTGGGTCCTCGGCGACCAGATGCTGGACAGCGCCAGCGCGATGAGCGCCAGCTGGTACAGCAGCCCCAGCAGCACCAGCACCGTCGTGGTGCCGCCGAAGACCGCCCCCAGCCCCACCGCCGCGGCGCGATGCTCCACACAGCCCATCCGCCGACGCATGATGTAAGCATCCCGCCGTCGGAGGCGGGCCATGGCGATCGCCCTGGAGACCACGTTCATCGAGAACCGCGCGCTGGTGCAGCCCGACGACACGAACAACCACGACACCGCCCACGGCGGCCACGTGGCGAAGTGGATGGATGAGGTGGGCGCGCTGAGTGCGATGCGCTTCGCCGGCGCCGACGTCGTCACCGCGAGCATGCGCAACATCGACTTCCACGCGCCGATCCCCCGCGGCGATGCGGCGCTGATCCGCGCGTTCGTCGCCGCGGCGGGGCGCACCTCGATGGAGGTGGCGCTGTCGGTGCACCGCGAGGACACCCGCACCGCCGAGACGCAGCTGACGTCCGATGCGATGTTCACCTACGTGGCGCTCGACCCCGATGGGGTCCCGACGGCGGTGCCGGAGCTCGATGCCTCCTCACCCGCGGCCGCGGAGCTGCTGGAGCCGCTGGACCGGTAACGACAAGTCCGGGAGCGCCCGTAGCCTCGAGCATGAGCCTCGAGCAGACCCAGGCGTGTCCCGCCTGCGACAACGACACGTTCTGGCGCACCGCCTCGATGCGGGTGCACCTCGGCGAGAAGGTGAAGTGGCGCTGCACGGCGTGCGAGTACGGCTACATCGCCATCGACGGGGTCTCCACGCTGCCCGCAGACGGGTGAGCCACCCCACCGGGACCGTCGTCCTCGCCGTCGACGGCCCCAACATCCTCCGCGATGAGTTCAGCCTGGACCTCGATGAGATCCGCGAGCACGCCCGCAGCTACGGCCGCCTCGCCGTCGCCGCGGTCTACCTCGATGACGGTGCACCCAGCGGGCTGATCCGCGCGGCGGAGGCCCGGGGGTTCCGCGTGGTGACGACCTCCGGCGACGTGGACGTGCGCCTGGCGGTGGATGTGACACACCGCATCGCGACGGCGGGGTGCGACACGCTGATCATCGTCTCGCGCGACACCGACTTCAAGCCCGTCATCGAGCAGGCGAACGCGGCGGGCATCCACACCGTCGCGATCGCCCCGGGCACCCACGGCCGCTCCGATGCGCTGCGGCACGCGGCGGCGGAGGCGATCGTGCTCGACCCCCGGGGTGCGGATGCGCCGCGGTTCGTCGGCTACGACCCATGAGCACCGCGCCCGTCCTCGACCACCACTGCCACCTCGACGTCGACCGCGGCATGGGCCTCGACGCCGTCGACCGCTTCGTCGCCGCCGGGGGGACGCACCTGATCATCATCAACAAGCCCAGCTGGCATCTGGGGCCGCTGCCGACGGATGCGGCGGCGTTCGAGGCGGTCTTCGCGCGCACGATCGCCATCGTGGCGGCGGCTGCGGACCGGCTGCCGGGCACCGCGTGGGGCTGTCTGGGGGTCCACCCCGCCTGCATCAGCCGGCTGGTCGACGATGGGGGGCTGTCGGCCGAGGCCGCCGCGGAGCTCATGTGTGCGGGGCTCGACCGCGCGGTCGCACACGTGGGCTCCGACCGCATCATCGGCATCAAGAGCGGCCGACCGCACTACCCCGTCGACGCGGCGGTGTGGGACGCCTCGAACGCGGTGCTGCAGCACGCGCTCTCGCTGGCGGCGGCGGCGGGGTGTGCAATCCAGCTGCACACCGAGGCGGCCGACGCGCTCGATGAGATCGCCGCGGTCGCCCGCGCGGTGGGTCAGCCCCCCGAGCGGGTGGTCAAGCACTTCGCCGGCGGCGACTTCGCCGGTGCGCTCACCCCGAGTGTGATCAGCCGGCGCGACGCGCTCGCCCGCGCCTGCGAGCGGGGGATACCGTTCCTCATGGAGACCGACTTCATCGACGACCCCGACCGGCCGGGGGCGGTGCTGGGGCTGCGGACGGTCCCCCGGCGCGTGCGGTGGCTCACCGAGGCGGGCCACACCGACGCGATGCACACCGCCCACGTCGCACTGCCCGCGCGGGTGTACGGGATCGACACCGTCGCCACTCTCAGCTGAGATACCCCGACGGGAAGCTACTTGAGCCCCCACCAGCATCTGCGGGTATGACCGAGGTGGACGAGACGTTCTACACCCCACAGCGGTGGCAGAACTGGCTCGCGCGCGTCGCCGATGCAGAGCTCGACCCCACAGATGAGGCCGCGGCCCGGGTGGTGCTCAACATGCAGGACGACGCGGCGATCGCCGTCGCGAAGATCGTCACGGCGTACGACGAGGGGCGGCTCGATGCGGAGGCGGCGCTCGCGGAGCTGCAGGCGTTCTCCGACGTGGTGCTCGCGCGCCCGGCGTTCGACCCCGCGCAGTTCGACGTGGATGCGGACCGCGAGCTGCTGCTGGAGGGGGTGCAGACCTCGCTCGTGTGCGTGTGTCACGCCGCCGAGCAGTACATCCGTGAGGGCGCGGTCGACGGCGGCTTCACCGCGCTCGTGGGCACCGCCGCCGCGGCGGTGGCCGATGAGGACCTCGATGAGGCGTACGCGGCGGTCGTCGCCGCGGGCACGCGGCTGTTCGTGGGTGACAGCTTCGACCCCACCCCCGCCGCCGACGTTGAGTACGGCCTGCTGATCGAGTGGCTCAACGGGCTCGACAGCCTCGCCAACGCGCTCATGGCGCCCGAGCCGGTCGACGCCGCCTGATTCGTCGATTGTCGTAACGGACATCGACAGTACCATACCCCCGCCGCGCCGTCTGTGGGTATGACCGCAGTCGGCATCGACGCGGTGGCGATCTGGACGGGCAAGCTGCGCTTCGACCTGCCCGGCACGTTCGCCCCGCTGAAGGGCGAGGACCCCGAGAAGTACCGCACCGGCATCGGCATCGAGTACTCCTCGCTGCCGGATGTGTACGAGGACATCGTGACGATGGGGGCGAACGCGGCGAAGCTGCTGATGGACCGCGAGGGGCTGCGCCCCCGCGAGATCGGCCGCATCGACGTGGCGACCGAGTCGTCGTTCGACAACTCCAAGCCCGTCTCGACGTACATCGCGGGCTGTCTGGAGTCGGTCTACGGCGAGAGCTTCCACCACGCGAACAAGGGCGAGCGCAAGTTCGCGTGTCTGGCGGGCACGCAGAGCATCGACGATGCGTACAACTGGATCCGCGCGGGGCGCAACCGGGGGAAGGCGGCGCTCGTGATCGCCACCGACACCGCGCTGTACGCCCGCGGCGACCCCGGGGAGGCGACGCAGGGGGCGGGGGCGGTGGCGATGCTGATCACCGAGTCCCCCCGGCTGGTGGCGCTGTCGACCGAGCAGGGCTACGGCAGCGCCGACGAGACGGACTTCCTCAAGCCCAACCAGCAGTTCCCCTCCGTCGACGGCAAGCGCTCGGTGCAGGTGTACCTCGCCCGCATGCGCGAGGCGCTCGAGGACTACGAGTCGGTCGCGGGTGCGACGCACCCCGACGCGTTCCGGTTCGTCCCGTTCCACACGCCGTACCCGGGGATGGTGCGCAAGGCGGCGCTGTTGGGCTACCGCCACATGATCCGCGACACGCCGGTGGAGACGGCGCTGGCAGACGAGCTGGGGATGCAGCCGCAGGCGGCCGACTTCGACGATGCGGCGGCGTACGAGGCGGCGATCCGCGCGTACATGGACGGGCTGAAGCAGACCGACCGCTACCAGGCGTGGTTCGCCGAGCGCATCGCACCGACGGTGCAGCTGTCGGCGGCGGTGGGCAACTGGTACACGGGGTCGGTGCACCTGGCGCGCTTCTCGACGCTGCAGGCGGCGTATGCGGCGGGTGAGGACCTCGCCGGCGAGGACCTGCTCGTGGGCTCATACGGCTCGGGCTCGCAGGCGGAGATCCACCGCGAGACCGTCGTCGCGGGGTGGGAGTCGGCGCTGGAGGGGCTGGACCTGCAGGACCGCCTCGACGCGCGCTATGACCTCTCCGTCGAGGAGTACGAGCGCATCCACGACGTGCACAACCACGACAAGGAGGTCGAGATCGACCCGCTGACGGAGCCCACCGAGGAGTTCGTCTTCGCGGGGTGGGGCCGCATGGGCGAGCGCCGCTACGAGTACGCCGCCTGATCAGGCCGCCGTCGGCGACATGTTGATGTCGAGCGCCTTGCGGATGACCTGCGTGAACGCCATCGAGCAGAGGAAGTACCACACGATCCACGTCTGGATCGGCCCGATGACGCCGCTGGTCCAGGTGACCTCCCCCGCCAGTGGGACGATGAGCGGGCTCAGCAGCACGTGCGCCTCCGCCTGCGGGCCGACGCCGATCGCCCAGTACATCCACAGGAAGGCGGGGATCGTGAGGAACATGATCCACACCATCGGGCGGAACTGCTCTTTGAACATGCCCAGCTGGTCGCCCATCTTCTCCATCTGCTCGGCCTGGATCGCCTCGAGCGCCGCATCGTCCTCGTTCTCCTTGGCCTCCTTGCGGCGCGCCTGGATCTCCTTCATCTCCGCCTGGTACGCCCCCATCTTCTCCATGTCCATGAGGTTCGCCTGCAGCAGCGTCGAGTACAGCCCCGTGATGAGCGCCAGCACCATCACCACCGCGTAGAACGGCAGCATCGCCTCCAGGGGGCTCATGATGAGGTCCATGGTGCCGCCGATGAGGTCGCGCAGCGGTTTCCATGAGTACCCCAAGAAGAGCACCACCGTCACCCCCGCGGCGGCCTTGTCGTAGACGGTCCACTGCGAGCCCTCCTCATCGTCGACGCTGGGTGCGACCTCGACGTCGAGGCCGGCCTCCGTCGCGGCGCGGTCCGCGAGCGCGAAGCCGGTGTCGCCCTCGACGAGCACCTCCTTCTCGATCAGCCGCCCCCAGTGCCCCGAGGTGATCTCGCCCTTCACGTCGCGCCACTGGACGTCCGCGCCGTCGGCGGTCGCGGCGATCACCGTCTCGATCGCCTCGGCGATCGCGGGGTCGCTGCGGATCAGCCCCTCGACCTTCTGTGCGATGCGTGCCATATGCGGGGGTGCGTCACCCCAGCGTAAGAGCGTTATCGCTCACGCGAGCAGCCGCTCGATCGCGGTGAAGACGGTGTCGGGGTCGGCCTCGCCGTCGACGCGCTCGAGCAGGTCGCGCTCCTCGTAGAAGTCGATCAGCGGCGCGGTCTCCTCGCGGTACACCCGCAGCCGCTCGCGGACGACCCCGGGGCGGTCGTCGTCGCGCTGGCGCAGCTTGCCCCCACAGGCGTCACACCGACCCTGCTGGGCGGGCGGGTCGAAGTCGACGTGGAACGTCGCGCCGCACTCGGCACACACCCGCCGGCCGGTGAGCCGCCGCAGCAGCTCCTCGGTGCCGACGTCGAGGTAGACCACGAGCTCGAGCGTCGCGATCGTCTCCAGATGCGCCGCCTGGGAGGCGTTGCGGGGGTACCCATCGAGCACGTAGCCGTCGGCGGTGGCGATCGCGGTCTCGACGATGCGGTTGACCACCGCATCGGGCACGAGCTCGCCGGCGTCCATGTACCCCCGGGGGGTGTCGTACGGCCCGTCGACGTCGCTGATGTCGAGGTCCTTGTTGGCCCGCAGTGCGTCGCCCGTCGTGATGTGGTCGATGTCGTACGCGGCGGCCAGCCGGGCCGCCTGCGTCCCCTTGCCGGCGCCGGGTGCACCCACGAGTAACAGCTCCATGCACTGCAAGTGACGGCCCCCCTGACATAATCCTGAAGATTGCCGGCGGTCGAAGCGGTGAAATACCGCCCGCGCACACGCTCGGACACTCCGGGACCACCGGGAGCCTCCCATGCCAGACGACTCGCAGGACCTCGCGAAGGACCTCGGGTTGCTCGCCGCGCTCACGATCGGGATCGGGACGATGATCGGCGCGGGCATCTTCGTGCTGTCGGCGGCGGTCGTCGCCCGGCTGCGGCGGTACCTGCGGACGATGGGGGCGGTCACCGACACCAGCGAGGGTG
>JAVLBV010000058.1:0-1235 GCA_031580685.1 Haloquadratum sp.
GTACCGGGCGGCGGTCCGCGAGCACCACCCCGACCGCCCCGACGGCGACCGCGCGCGCTTCGCCGCGCTGCAGCGGGCGTACGCGGTGCTCTCCGAGGAGGGGTGACACACAGTGGCACACGGATACAAAGACCTTTGATTCGCGTTCGGTAAGCTGGGGTATGTCCGCTGACCGGGCGGCCCTCCGGGCGGCCCTCGAGCGCGGTGAGTCCGACGGTGGTGCGGTCGAGTTCAAGGAACGGCTGACCCGCGAGGTGCACCTGCGGGCGGGCCGCTTCGAGTCGCTGGCCGCCCAGCTGCGCCACCGCGTGCTCAGCGGTGACGGGCGCGCGGAGTACGTCCTCGGCGTCACCGACGCGGGGGGGCTCGCGGGGATCGATGCGGCGGCGTTCGAGGAGACCGTCGCCGTGCTGCGGTTGCTCGCCGATGAGGCGGGCGCGGAGGTCCGGTCGGTGCAGACGTGGTCGGTCGACACCACCGACCCACCGGGCGTCGTCGGCATCGCAGAGGTCGCCGAGGCTGCCCAGGTCAGCCGTGATGAGACCCACATCGTCATCGGCACCGCCGGGCACGTCGACCACGGCAAGTCCACGCTCGTCGGCTCGCTCGTGACGGGCGCGCCCGATGACGGGCAGGGGGCGACCCGTCGCTTCCTGGATGTGCAGCCGCATGAGGTCGAGCGGGGGCTGTCGGCGGACCTGTCGTACGCGGTCTACGGGCACGGGGCGGGGGGGCCGATCCACCTGCGCAACCCCCACCGCAAGGACGAGCGCGCGGAGGTGGTGCGCGCCGCAGACCGCGTCGTCTCGTTCGTCGACACCGTGGGCCACGAGCCGTGGCTGCGCACGACGATCCGCGGGCTCGTGGGCCAGCGACTCGACTACGGCCTGCTCGTCGTCGCCGCCGATGACGGGCCCACGCGGACGACCCGCGAGCACCTGGGCATCCTGCTCGCGATGGAGCTGCCGACGGTCGTCGCGATCACCAAGACCGACATGGTCACCGACGCGCAGACCGCGGAGGTCGTCGGCGCCGTCGAGGGGCTGCTGCGGCAGGTGGGTCGCACCCCGCTGGAGGTCGCCCGCTACGGCGTCGACGCGGCGGTCACCGAGATCGACGAGACGGTGGTGCCGATCGTCGCGACGAGCGCGATCACCATGACGGGGCTCGACGTGCTCGATGAGCTGTTCCGCCGGCTGCCCAAGCGGCAGGGGGCGACGGAGGCGCCGTTCCGC
>JAVLBV010000058.1:1333-6164 GCA_031580685.1 Haloquadratum sp.
CATGACGGGGCTCGACGTGCTCGATGAGCTGTTCCGCCGGCTGCCCAAGCGGCAGGGGGCGACGGAGGCGCCGTTCCGCATGTACATCGACCGCACGTACGCGGTCACCGGCGTCGGCGCGGTCGCGTCGGGGACGATCACCGCCGGCGAGGTCAGCGCGGGTGATGCGCTCATGCTCGGGCCGATGGCCGACGGGCGCTACCGGCCGGTGGAGGTGCGCTCGATCGAGCAGCACTACCACCGCGTCGACAGCGCGACCGCCGGCCGCATCGTCGGCATCGCGCTCAAGGGGGTGAAGGCGCCCACACTCGAGCGGGGGATGGTGCTGTGCCCCGGCGACAGCGCCCCACCGGCGGTGCGCACCTTCGAGGCGGAGGTGATGGTGCTCAATCACCCCACGCGCATCCAGACGGGGTATGAGCCCGTCGTCCACCTCGAGACGATCAGCGAGGCCGCCGAGTTCAGCCCGCTCGCGGGGCAGCTGCTGCCGGGCGACACCGGCACCACGGAGGTGCGCTTCAAGTTCCGCCCGTACTGCGTGGAGACGGGCCAGCGCTTCGTCTTCCGCGAGGGGCAGTCGAAGGGGGTCGGCACGGTCACGCGCATCATCGAGACCGCGCCGAACGCCTGAAGCGTCTGGCTCGGCGAGACCGCACATGCACTGGGGGCTCTGGGTGGCGATCGCACTGCTCGCCGGCGCCAGCGCCGTCCGCCTCGCGCTCGCGTGGATGAACGTCCGCCACACCGACGGTGCGGTCACCGCGCATGCGGGGTGGATCCGCGATGCGCTGGGGGTCGATGAGCCCGCCGCGATCGTCTCATATCTCACCGCGCGGACGCGTGCGGGCGCGGTCTCGACGCTCCTGACGACCGCGGCGGTCATCGCGGTGCTCGCGACGGGCACGCTGGGTGCGGCGGTCCGATGGCTCGATGCGACCGCCGGCAGCGCCCCACTCGCGGTCGTCGGCCTCGCCGTCGCCGCGGTCGTCGCGAGCCAGCTGCTCGATGCACCGGTGGGCTATCACGTCACCTTCGGCATCGAGGAGCGCTTCGGCTTCAACCGGCAGGATCGCCGGGGGTGGCTCACCGACCAGCTGCTGTCGCTGGGCGTCGGCGTGCTCCTGACCGCAGCCGTCGCGGGTGCGCTCGTGACGCTGGTGGTGCTGCTGCCGACGTGGTGGCCGCTCGCGGTCATCGCGGCGATGACGGCGCTGTCGGTGGGGATGCTCGTCGTGTACCCCCGGGTGATCGCCCCGCTGTTCAACGACTTCAGCCCGGTCACGGACGAGGCGGTCGCCACGGCCGTCGAGGAGACACTCGAGGCGGCGGGCGTCACCTGCGAGCAGGTGTACATCATGGACGCCTCACGCCGCAGCGCACATGCGAACGCGTACTTCGTGGGGTTCGGCGAGACCAAGCGGGTCGTGCTGTTCGACACGCTGCTGCAGCAGATGGAGCTCCCGCAGGTGCAGGCGGTGCTCGCGCACGAGCTGGCGCACTGGCAGCGGGGGCACATCTGGCGGCGCCTGGCCGCGAGCGTGGCCGTCACCGCCGCCGTCGTGGGGGTGGTGTGGGCGCTGACCCGCCAGCCGTGGCTGTACGCCGCCTTCGCGGTGCCCACCGAGCCCGCCTACGGCGCCGTGCTCGCGCTGCTGTACGTGGGGCCGCTGCAGCTGGTGTTCGCGCCGGTGCTGAACCAGCGCTCGCGGCAGCACGAGTGGGAGGCCGACGCCGACGCGGTGCGGCTGACCGGCAGCGCCGAGCCGCTGTGGGGGGCGCTGCAGACGCTGAGTGCGGAGAACCTCGCGAACCCCTTCCCCCACCCGTGGTACGCGGCGGTGATGATGGGCCATCCGCCGATCGCCGAGCGGCTGCGGCGCCTGCGCGAGCGCGGCGATCAGGCCACGTCGAACGAGGCGGCGACGAGCGCCTGATCGCGGCCGCCGAGGTGGTAGGTGGGCCCACCGACGACGCTGACGGTCACCTCCGCGGGTGCGAACAGGGCGGGGTCGAGCTCGTAGAAGTCCCACCCGACCGACGCGAAGATCTCCGCGAACGGCTGGCCGTACGCCGCCGTCGCCTGCGAGGCGACCGCCTCGAGCACGGGGTCGTCACGGGCGACGGTGAGGTGGACGGTGCTGCCGTATGCGAGCGCATCGTTCGTCCGCGCGAGCGCCGTCTGCTCATCGCCCGCGACGGGGGCGATGGGGGCGGTGCCCGTCGCCGTCAGCACCTGGGTGATGTCGTAGCCCAGCTCGAACAGGCGGAACAGCGCCAGCTCGGGGGCCCGCGCGGCGGCGGCGACGCTGCCGGTGATCGAGGCGGTCGCGTACGCGGGCATGAACAGCGCCGAGGGGGCGACATCGGCGGCGTCGGCCACCGCCGTCGTCACGCGGTCGTCGGGCAGCGTCGCCGCCTCGACCGCGAGCACCGCCATGTCGAACGCGTCGACGTACTCCATCGCGCGGTACTCCGACTCGGTGGCGACGAGCGCGCGGGCGGGGCCGCTGCCGAGCCCCTCGAACGGTGGGTCGTCGAACGAGAGCTCCCACCCCGCCTTCTGTGCGCCCAGCAGCGCGAGGGCGGGGTGGTCGGTCGTCAGCTGCACGTGCGGCAGCGGCACCCCCGCGACCGGCTGCAGCGGGGTGGACAGCCCCGCGAGCCCCGCCGTCTGGATCTCCGCACACAGCAGCCCCGCGCCGACCGACCCCACCGTCTCGACGCCACAGTCGATGACGGTCGTGCCCGCCGCCAGCTCGACAGCCCGCACGTCCAGGGCGGGGGCGAACTCCAGCAGCTCATCGACCAGCTCGACGGCCTGCCGGTTGAGGGAGTCCATCGACTCCCCGGTGTGCGCCACGGTGATGCGCTGGCTGGGATTTGAACCCAGGTTGTGACCATGGCAAGGTCACGTGATACCACTACACTACCAGCGCTGGTGTCCATCTACACGCATCCGGGTGGGCGAATTAAGGATTGCGACACCGCGGTGTGCCAGCGGCTCACACCCCGCTGGTGCTTTCGCTAGCCTTATACAGCGGATTTCTGTTAGTTGTGGTACAGTCTGGCCGACAGCACGCGAGGACCGGAATGACGTCAACGATACTGATCCCGTCCTCGGTGGTGCGCGAGGCGACAGACAAGCGTGATGCGACCCGTAAGCTGGGCACGATCGCCCGGGCGGCCACCATCTTCGGCATCGACCGCATCGGGGTCTTCAGCGACCCCGAGGGGGAGGGCCGCTGGGGTGCACCGTTCATCACGCGGGTGCTGCGGTACGCCGCGACACCCGCCTCCGACCGCACGCGCCGGTGGGACATCCACGCGGACCTCGAGTTCGCGGGGGTGCTGCCGCCGATGCAGCCGTCGGCCGAGGCCGGCTCCGGATCGCAGGGTCCGGGGTCGTTAATAGACGGAATCGTGACCGAGGTCGGATCTGAAGGCCGCGTCTGGGTCAATTGCGAACTGCAACACCCACTCGCCCTCATCGCCCCACCCGAGGTGGGGCCGCTGGATGAGGGCGACCGCGTCACCATCAGGATCTCTTCGAGAGACCCACTCCAAGCACGGATCGTCGAGCGCGCTCCGGCGACGTTCGCCGTCGAGGCGGCGGCGCTGGATGCGCTGCTCGGCCGACCCGATGCCGGGGTGCCCATCGCGACGTCCCGCCACGGGACGCCGCTGACGCAGGCACACCTGGCTGCGCTCACCACGGCGATCGCCGAGGATGGGATGACGGTCGTCTTCGGCGCCCCCGGACGGGGGCTGCTGGCGATGGCCGACGCAGATCCGGATGCACTCGCTGCGGGGATGTCCCCGCTGGGGGTGGATCACTGGCTGCGGTCGATTCCACGACAGCACACCGACGTCGTCCGCACCGAGGAGGCGGTGATGGCGACGCTCGCGTGTCTGGCGATCATGGAGTGAACACATGCCAACGACACACAGACCACGAAAAGGTTCGATGGGCTTCAGCCCGCGCAAGCGTGCGCGGAGTGAGGTCCCCCGGATCTCCAGCTGGCCCGCGGATGACGGAGCGCCGCAGCTGCAGGGCTTCGCGGGGTACAAGGCCGGGATGACGCAGGTCATCATGGTCGATGACGCCGCGAACGCACCCACCGAGGGGATGGAGGTCGCCGTGCCGGTGACGGTCCTCGAGACCCCACCGATGCACGCGATCGCCGTCCGCGGCTACCGGGACACCCCCTACGGGATGATGCCGGTGACCGAGGCGTGGGCCGAGGAGCTGGATGCGGAGCTCGACCGCGCGATGCCCACCCCGACAGACCCCGCCGACGCGGGCGATGCGGCGGGGCTCGAGGCGGCCGTCGAGGCCGGTGAGATCGATGAGATCCGCATGCTGACGCACACCCGTCCCGCGGGGATGCAGAACATCCCCAAGCGCAAGCCGGATGTCATGGAGACGCGCGTCGGCGGCGGCAGCATCGCCGAGCGCCTCACGTACGCGATGGACCTGCTCGCCGACGGTGGCGAGCACGCCGTGGCGGAGCTGTTCCGACCCGGCGAGTACCTCGACGTCATCGGCGTCACCAAGGGGAAGGGGACGCAGGGGCCCGTCAAGCGCTGGGGGGTCCAGAAGCGCAAGGGCAAGCACGCCCGCCAGGGCTGGCGTCGCCGCATCGGGACGCTCGGGCCGTGGAACCCATCGCGGGTGCGCTCGACGGTCCCCCAGCAGGGACAGACGGGGTACCACAAGCGCACCGAGCTCAACAAGCGCCTGCTCGCGATCGGCGCGGGCGATGCGGCGGGGGCGGTCACCGATGCGGCGCTGGCGGCCGCGAACCGCACGGAGGTCAAGAACATCTCGAGC
>JAVLBV010000059.1:0-6155 GCA_031580685.1 Haloquadratum sp.
GCTTGCCCACCTCGCGGTTCAGCTCCGAGCGGATCGACTCACCCGCCTCGTGATCGACCATCCCGCCGAGGCCCTCGCACCGCTGTGCACCGTCACGCTCGACGAGACCGTCACGCTGCGGCCGCAGGCGATCGAGACGTACGCCGCCGCGCGCACCGCCGTCGCCACCGAGTGGGGCGAGGACGTCGCCGCCGAGCTGCCGACGGCGTCGTCGGTGTGCGGGGCGTACCTCGCCGCGGGGATCATCGCGCCGGCGAACGCCCCCGCGATCGCCGAGACCATCGAGGAGACCGGTGGCGCCGACCTCACCGCGGGGCACCGCCCCGTCATGGTGGGCTTCGACACCAACCTGCTGGCGTGGCGCCCGCATGCGGCCCTCGGTGCGACAGCCGGGACCGACGCCCCGTACGACGGGTACGCGCTCGCGACGGGCGTGCGCGACGAGCTCCAGTGGGACGCGAAGGTCGACGACACCCACCGCCTCGAGCGCGCGCTCGGGGCGGAGTTCACCGAGCTGTGGAACCAGCCCGCGGGCCAGCGCCGGGAGGGGCGGCTCGCGGAGGTGATGTACCGCCGGCTGCGCGACCGCCGCGAGGGCACCGAGGTGCAGACGGCGACGGGCGATGACGCGATCACCGAGGGGTACGACACGATGCGGACCGACCAGCGGTGCGATGTGGTGCTGTTCAGCGCGGACCGCGACTTCATCGAGCGGGCACAGGGGCGTCGCATCCCCGGGGCGTGGGTGGAGCTGCCGCGGACGCTGCCGGCGCGGGTGCGGACCGACTGGGCGGGGCTCGGACGGCTCCTGTACCACCTCGCGGTGCTGTTCGGGGTGCTGCGGCTGCCGCGGGTGACGGTGTACGGGGTCTGGCGCGGCAAGCCGGGGCAGGCGTGGACCGACCGCACCCTGCAGGTCGAGTGTCGGTCGCCGCTGGTGCGTGCACAGCTCGAGCGGGATCTCGCGATCTGTGGGGTGGATGGCTCAGGGGGGTGATTCGATCCGCAGGCGTGCGCCCTGCCAGTCCGCCACGTGCTTGCCCGGCCAGTTGATGCTGAGCTGCAGAAGCGTGTCCTCATCTTCGACGATGGCGACCTCGCCAAACTGGACGGCGAGTTCGTAAATGACGCGTGCGAAGGTGTCGGTGCTGACGGTCGCCGCATGAGCGGTGTCGAGCTCGGGCTTCTGCAGATAGAGACCGTCTGCGCCCTCGGTACCGGACATCATCGCATTGACCCGGTCGGCACTGCAGAAGTAGGTCCCCTTGTGGAAGTTGATCTGGTTGAGGAAGCTCTGGAACTGCCGGCGGATCTCCGCATCCTTCAGCCAGTTACCCTGACTGGCCATCTCCGCCGTTGAGATGCTGAACTCACCGACGGTCATGAGTGACATGCCCGGCCGGGAGGGGTCCTTCATGTTGATATCCATGATCTCCTGCAACGCCCGATTCGCCAGCCGACCACTGTACGACGGCCAGTAGGCACGTAGGTGATCGGCCTGATTGATGGTGTTGTTCGCCTTGTTCTCGATTTCCGCGGTGACCATCTTCGGGACCGCGAACAGCAGCCAGTCGGGGTACTGCCGCTGCGCGATCGCAGGGATGAGCTGCCCCGTGAGCGAGCAATCCAAGAGGACGTTCGTGTCAACCCCGACGATGACGTCATCATACATGGCGAGCCGATCGATCACCGATCCGATGTTGTCATGTTCCAACTGGCCGGCTCGAAGCAGCGTGTCTCGGAGTCGATTCATCTCAGGGAGATGGTACGACTCGGCGAACGAGTCCGGCCAGCCGAGTGCCACCCGGTAGCTGGCCACGTCCTCTTCGCCCTCGACCTCGAGCACACGCGCCCACACGGACTCATCAGTGTCGAACAGCGCTCCGTGGATCTTCAGACGCGCGTCGGTGCTGGCCAGTGCACGACCGAGCAACGTCACCAGTCTGGGGCGTTCAATCACCGCATGGACATCGACATCCGCCATCTCGATGAGCGTCGACATGTATCATCGGTGTCACATGCTGGAATAATGATACCGCTGTCCTCAGGTGCGCCAACCCGGTCCAACGTATCAGCTCTCTGAGGGGACGGTGAGGCTGTTACACGGGTACCCCCGTCATCGGATTCTGAACCACATCGTGATGTGATATACGATATCTTCTCTGAAGGCTGATATGTTCGGTCACGTTCCGGTATTTGAGCGTTGTGCAAGGTCGGATGGGTGCTGGGCAGGACGATGTTTGATACTCCCCCGTCCTGAGATGGTAAGCATGGGACCCAACATCAAGCGGCTCCGTGAGCGGCTCCGCGATCTGTCGCCACTGGGCGACCGGACGGCGGATGCCCCCCCGGACCGCCGCGAGCTGCGACGGCGCGCCCTGGAGACCGAGCGACGGATCGACCGCGCCCAGGAGCGCATCGGGGAGCACCAGCGCCGGTACCGCGAGGAGCTGCAGGCGGGGGCGATGACCGACTCGCCGAGCGAGCGGCGGGTGCATGCGATCACCGCCCGCTTCGAGAAGTTCAAGCTGAAGATCCAGGAGATCGAGCGCATGCAGGCGCTCAAGGACTTCACGCAGCTGACGTTCGCGATGGAGTCACAGACGATCGAGTCGATGGTCGCCGACATCGGCTCCTCGCAGATCACCTCGGCGGCGCTGCAGGAGAGCGGCGAGCTGCAGGGGATGATCGACGAGCTGGTCGTGGGGCTGAAGACCGACCTCGGGGAGATGGACGACATCATGTCCATCGTGGACATGGACATCTCCGGCATCGGGATCCAGGCGACCGAGGAGGAGGCGATCATGGACCGGCTGGCCGCCGAGGAGATCGACCTCGACGACCTGGAGCTCGACCTCGAGGTGGAGACGGTCGCCGAGACGCCCGAGCTGGACCGGCTTCAGGACTCCATCTCCGGGTGAGGCGGCCCGTCACGGACGTGGTCGAAGACGCCGATCGCCCGCTCGAGCACCTGTCCGGGCACGCCCGGGTTGGCCATCGTCTCGTCGTAGGTGATGTTGTCGAGCAGCTCTGACCACTGCGCGTAGGTGGGCAGCAGCTCGGCGAAGGCCGCCTCGGGCAGCGCGAGCACCTCCTCCCAGCGCATGAGCTGGACGACCACCCCCTCGGCGGGCGCGGTGGCGATGAAGTGGATCCGCTCGCCGGCGGCGAGCTGCGCTGCCGGCGGCACCGGCTCGGGGTGCAGCGACGCCGGCAGCTGGGCGTACCCCGGCGGGGTGTACCCCGCGAAGAACGCCCCCGCGATCGCCACGATCGCATCGGTGTGCACCTCGGTGGGCTCGGTGAAGCTGACCGGGCCCGCCTCCCGCCAGGCGGCCGGCAGCGCCGGCTCGTCGACGCTGAAGCACGGGACGTCGGCGGGGGTGACCCCCCAGTGGACGCGCCCGGCGGCGCGCAGCCGCTGGCCCAAGGGGTGCTCGCGGAGCATCCGCGGCAGCTGGACCCGTCGGTCGGTGCGGATCTGCCGCGTCCCGAGGTAGCCCCGCGGCGCCCCGCTGGTCGACACCTATCGCCACCTCGGCATCATATGTCGGTGTGGTGATACCTCGGATGTGGTATAAATCCCTTCGGGTGACCCCGAGGGGGGTCCGTCCGACTGGAGGGTATGTGCCCCCCTGGGGTGATGGTGAGATATGATCAGCATGATCCTGTCGAGCTGGCTGCCGGGCGTCCTCGGCCGCGACGACGAGGGGGAGGCGCTGGACCCCGCATCGATGAGCAAGCGGGAGATCGACCAGCAGGTGTTCACCATCGAGCGCGAGCTCGACCGCATCGGCGCCGACATCGACCGCCGCAAGCAGGAGTACCGCACCCACCTGCAGGCGGGGGCGAAGGCCGCACCCGGCAAGCAGCGCGTCCATGCGATCCGCGCCCGCCTGGAGAAGTTCAAGGCGCAGATCCAGGAGCTGCAGCGGCTGCAGGCGATCAAGGAGCTGTCGATCTGGGTGGCGATCAAGGGCCAGTCGGAGCTGCGGGAGATGATGGACAGCGTCGAGACCTCCGTGGACATCGACGACATGATCAACATCGACCTCTCGGAGTTCCAGGCCCAGATGGACGACCTCCAGCACGACATCCAGTACGGGATGGAGGAGGTCACCTCGCTCATGGCTGAGACCGACGTGCGGATCGATGACGTGTCGGTGTCGCTGTCGGAGGAGGAGGCGCTCATGAACCAGATGGCCGCCGGGCAGGTGGACGATGCGGCGCTGGACCTCGAGCTGCAGTTCATCGAGACCGCCGACTCTGGGATCGACCTCGATGACGTCGCCGATGAGTCCACGCTCGAGGGCGGGGAGTGACCGGGGCCGATGGATGACCTGGTCCACAGCACGCGACGCGAGCTCGCGGAGACGGCCGCCCGGCGGCATGCCGACCGGGCCCAGCGCGCGATCGACGCGTACCACCCCGAGGAGGCGGTGGAGCATCTCCGCGCGGCCGCACGCGAGCTGCGGGAGATCGCCACGATGGAGACGCTGGGGTCGGTCAGCACGGAGTACACCGCGAAGGCCGACGAGTACGAGCAGCTCGCGGACGCACTGGGGGCCGAGGGGATGAGCGCGCTCGAGGCGGCCGACGGCGCCGACGCCTCCGTCGCGCGCGACGGTGCGGCACCCGAGGATGGGGGGCTGCCGATCGAGGTGCAGACGCCGGCGGTGACCTTCCACGACGTGGGCGGCCTGGAGGGCGTGAAGCAGCTGCTGATCGAGAAGGTGGCCGACCCGATCCGACGCGACGAGCTGTACGCGCAGTACGGCATCGAACCGGTGCGGGGGGTGCTGCTGCAGGGGCCGCCGGGGACGGGCAAGACGCTGCTGGCCCGGGCGCTCGGCGGGGAGCTGGGGTGGGGGTTCATCGAGCTGAGCCCCGCACAGCTCACCTCGGCGCTCGTCGGCCGCGGCGCACAGAACATCCAGGACGTCTTCACGACCGCCCGGGCGCACGAGCCGTGCATCGTCTTCTTCGATGAGATCGAGAACATCGCGAAGGACCGGACCTCGCGCACGCAGTCGACGCGGTCGGAGGAGTCGATGCTGATCCAGCTGCTGACGGAGATGAACGACCTCGACGATGCGGACGTGGTCGTCATCGGCGCGACGAACCAGCCCGAGGAGGTCGATGATGCGCTGCGCAACGCCCGCCGGTTCGCGGAGGTCGTCGAGGTGCCCCCACCGGATGCGGCGGCGCGGCGGGCGATCCTCGCGGTGCACCTGCGCACGCCGTCGGTCCCGCTGCAGGACATCGACCTGGATGCGGCGGCCGCGGCGACCGACGGCTTCGCCGGCGACGACCTCGAGCAGGTGGTGATGAACGCCGCACGCGCGGCGCTGCGGGAGGCCGAGGAGACCGGGGCGATCGTCCCGATCGGCCAGCGCCACCTGCAGGCGGGCATCGACGAGCGGGCGGCCGCACTGGCGGAGGCCGCAGGCGGCGGCTACATCGGGGGTGGGCACACATGAGCGGCCGCGAGGTGGGCCGGCTGCTGGTGTACGCGGCGGTGATCTTCGCGATCAGCCCGATCCTCGCGTCGATGCTGGCACGGGGCTGGTTCGTGGGCGCGCCGGCGCACGCGGTGATGCAGGAGCTGCAGGTGCTGGTGCTGCTGCCGCGGGGCCCGGCGGGGACGGCGGCGCTGTCGGCCCTGCTGCTGGGGGTGTACGCCAGCGCGCTCGTGCTGTACACCGTCGACTTCCGCCGGCGGGTGCAGGGGCTGCTGCTCGCGGCGGGGTCGGCGATCGGCGTGGTCATCCTCGCGGGGGCGGGGCTGCTGATCCCGAGCATTCTGGGCAGTGAGCTGAATCTCGTCGCGATCATGTCTGGGGCTGCAATCCCACTGTTTCTCGAACGCAGCGCGCTCGCCACCGCGGACCTCCGGCAGTCGCTGCAGGGGTATCTCCGACGGCGGACAGGTCAGCCCGTGACTCTCAATCGAGCCCAAAGTATACTGATGGGGCTGTTAGTGGGGATCGTGGGGATCGGGCTGATTAACGGCTACCTCACGACGACGGCCACGCTGTTTGACGTGGTCGCTGCGGTGGTGTTTGTCGTGGTGCTGCAGTCATTTCTGGCGACGACGCCCCAAACGCGGTTTCAGGTGCTTGGGCCCAAGCAGGCAGGCAAGTCGATGTTCCTAC
>JAVLBV010000005.1:0-44277 GCA_031580685.1 Haloquadratum sp.
AGTCGAGCGCCCCGGTGACCAGCAGTGCGACGAAGATGCCATCGAGCAGTGGGAGACCCATGACGGTCGCCAACAGCCGCGTCGAGCGGCCCACCCGCTCTTCGAGTCGGAGTGCGACCGGATGTCCAGAGATGCTCATCGCACATCAACGACCGGCGGACACCGGCGGTCGACCGACGCGGGGTCGGTCGTCATCGGCCCATCCAGCCCTGCCCCGCAGCCGGGGTTTGACCTGCAGCGGTGGCACCGGTGTAAATGTCGAGGGCGCCAGCGCGGGCGCTCGCTCGACGGTACCGACTGCAGTGGGACTGGGTGAGTCCATGATGGACCATGACGGTTTCCCGTCTTAATGATTGTGTGAGACCCGATTGCACACGTCCTCTGTGGGCACGCAATCTTTTTTGAGCCCGCCTGTGCACCGTTTATATGGCGACACCCCCCTCCCCCGGATCGTACACGCAGAAGCTGCAGGCACCCCCCAGCCTGACGTTCGACGACGTGCTGCTGCGGCCGATGGAGTCGCGGGTCGAACCGGACACCGCCGACCTCAGCACGCGTGTGACGCGATCGATCAGCCTCAACATCCCGATCCTCTCCGCGGCGATGGACACCGTCACCGAGGCCGCGATGGCGATCGCGATGGCACACCATGGCGGTCTCGGCGTGCTGCATCGCAACATGGACATCTCGACGATGCAGGCGCAGATCAGCGCGGTCAAGCGTGCCGATGAGCTGGTGATCAGACGCGAGGACGTCGTGACGGCCGCGCCGGAGCAGACGATCGCAGAGGTCGACCGGATGATGGAGGAGGCGGGCGTCTCAGGTGCGCCCGTCGTCGACGATGCGGACCGCGTGCTGGGGATCATCTCGGGGACGGACATCCGGCCGTATCTCGAGGTGGCAGAGTCAGATGCGGTGCAGACGGCGATGACGGATGAGGTCATCACCGCGGAGGTGGGCATCGCGACCCGGGATGCACTGGAGCTGATGTACGAACACAAGATCGAGCGGGTCCCCATCGTCGACGGGGCGGATGAGCTCGTCGGGCTCGTGACGATGCAGTCGATCCTCCAGCGCCGCGCATACCCCGATGCGGCGCGTGATGCGGCGGGGCGGCTGCTCGTCGGTGCGGCGGTGGGCCCCTTCGAGGTCGAGCGGGCGGACGCGGCGGACGCCGCGGGTGCAGACGTGGTGTTCATCGACTGTGCGCATGCGCACAACCTGAACGTCGTCGACACCGCCGCGGAGATCGTCGACCGCATCGATGCCGACGTGGTCATCGGCAACATCGGGACGCGGGAGGCAGCGGAGGCGGTCTGTCCGCTGGCGGATGGGGTGAAGGTGGGCATCGGGCCGGGGTCGATCTGCACCACCCGCGTGGTCTCCGGTGCGGGGATGCCCCAGATCACCGCCATCGCCGAGGTCGCCGACGTCGCCACCGAGTATGACGTCCCGGTGATCGCCGATGGGGGTATCCGCTACTCCGGCGATGCGATCAAGGCGATCGCCGCCGGGGCGGATGCGGTGATGCTCGGCTCGTACCTCGCGGGCACCGATGAGGCCCCCGGTCGGGTGATCAGCATGAACGGGAAGCGGTACAAGCAGTACCGCGGGATGGGCTCGGTGGGGGCGATGACCACCGGTGGTGCGGGTCGCTACCTCCGGGAGGACGACGGGGAGGTCGAGAACTTCGTCCCCGAGGGTGTCGAGGCGGCGACACCCTACAAGGGCCCACTCGCCGCGGAGCTGCGGCAGCTGACGGGTGGGATGCAGTCAGGGATGGGCTACGTCGGGGCGGCGGACATCCCCAGCTTCCGCAGTCGGTCGGCGTTCGTGCGGGTCTCGGCTGCGGGGCAGACCGAGGGCCACGCGCACGATGTGATGATCACCGACGAGGCGCCGAACTACACCGTCGGGACTCAGTGAGCCGCGAGGAACGTCTCGATCCGGTCCAGCGCCTCGCGCAGCTCCCGCATGGAGGAGGCGTATGAGACGCGACAGTGCCCCCTGCCGCCCGCACCGAAGACCCGTCCGGGCACCACCGCGACCTGCTGTGCGGTCAGCAGCTCCTCGGCGAAGGCCGCATCATCCGCCAGCTCGGCGGGGCAGCGGGGGAAGACGTAGAAGGCCCCGCGTGGTGCGGCGGTCGGCATCCCGAGCTCCGCGAACCGGTCGACCACGTACCGCCGCCGCTTGTCGAACGCGCTGCGCATCTCGCTGACGACGTCACCTGAGGCCCTCAGGGCGCCCAGTGCCGCATGCTGGGCTGTCGTGGGCGCTGACAGCATGGTGTACTGATGGATCCGGTTCATCGCACCGATCAGCGGCGCCGGTCCGGCCGCATACCCCAGCCGCAGCCCCGTCATCGCGTACGCCTTCGAGAAGCCGTTGATCACCACGGTGCGCTCACGCATGCCCGGCAGCGCTGCGATCGAGGTGTGCCGGCCATCGTACCGCAGCTCCGCGTAGATCTCATCGGAGACCACGGTGATGTCGTGTTCGACGGCGTACTCGGCGATCGGGACGAGCGCCTCACGGTCCATCACCGCCCCGGTGGGGTTGTTCGGATAGCAGAGGATGAGCACATCCGCCGCCGCAGCACCCGCTGCGGCCAACGCCTCGGGGGTGAGCTCGAAGGCCATCTCCGCGGACGTCTCGACGGCCAGCACCTCCGCACCGGCGAGCTCGGCGGTGGGGACGTACGAGATGTACGTCGGCTGGGGGATGGCGACGACGTCCCCCGGGTCGACCAGCACCCGCATCGCCAGGTCGAGCGCTTCGGACGCACCGGTCGTCACCAGCAGCTCCGCGTCGGGGTCGTACCCCAGATCGAAGCGGGTGAGATACTCCGCGACGGCCCCGCGGAGCGCGCGGTCCCCACGGTTGGCCGTGTAGGACGTCTTGCCCTGTTCGAGCGCGGCGATCGCGGCCATCCGCGCCGCCCAGGGCGCAGAGAAGTCGGGCTCGCCGACGCCCAGCGAGATGACCTCATCCATCTCCGCGGCGAGCTCGAAGTAGCGGCGGATGCCCGACGGCGGCGTCGCCGCAGCACGGGCACTGATCCGGCCATCCCGCGGACGTTGCTCGCTCATGGCGTGATCGTGAGCCGGTCGTCCTCGTCGGTATCGTCGAAGTAGATGCCGCGTTCCTTGTACGTCTCCATCACGAAGTGCGTCACCGTCTGCGTCACCTCGGGGATCGGCGCGATCTGATCGGCGACGAACTGTGAGACCGCCTGCATGGAGTCCGCCTCCACATCCACCGCGAAGTCGTAGCTGCCGGAGATCAGCCGCAGCGACGCCACCTCGGGGAACCGGGCGATGCGTGCGGCGATCTCCGCGTAGGTCGTCTCGCGGTCCAGCTCGACGTTGAGCTCGACCTCCGCGCGGACCCGGGGTTCGTCGGTCTTCCGCCAGTCGACGACCGCCTGATACCCCTTGACGATGCCCGCTGTCTCGAGCTCCTCGATCGCTGCCTCCACCGACCCTGCATCGGTCTCCAGCTGCCGCGCGATGTCGGCGCTGCTCTGTCGGGCGTCCGCCAGGAGGGTCTCGAGTAGCTCTGAGGTCATCGTCATCTCCTATCTCATGAGTGGTGGGGGCTCATTTGACGTTGTTGATGCCGGTGAGCCGACCGAAATCATCAACCAGCCGCCAGCGGTCCATGGGGTATGCAGTACATCCACTTCGCGGTGATCGCGATGCTCGCGTACGCCTTCGTCCCCCCGCTGGTCCGCGTCGCGGCCGCGACCCCGGATGGTATGCCTGCGGCGGTCGTCTCCTTCTACACCAACCTGCTGCTGGTCATCGGCTCGCTCGCGGTGGTGATCGCCAGCGGAGACACGCTGACGGGCTACCTCAGCCACAGCAAGATGGTGTACGTCATCGCGGGGGGGATCGCGCTCACCGTGGGCATCCTGAGCTACTACGAGGCGCTCGCGCTGGGACCCGTCAGTGTCGTCACCCCGATCTTCGGGCTGTTCCTCGTCGTCAGCTCCGTCATCGGCTTCGTGGTCCTCGCCGAGCCCGTCACCCCACAGAAGCTCCTGGCGATCGGGTTCGCCGCACTCGCGATCGTGCTCGTCACGGTCGAGTAAGGCCTATTCCGTGTGGGGGACCATCTCGGGCCATGACACTCGTCGCATCCTCATCGACGTTGTCGGAGGGCGAGCAGGCCCCGCACTTCGAGCTACCGGGGACCGACGGTCAGCGGTACACGCCGGCCGCGTTCACCGATGCGGAGGCGGTGCTGGTGGTCTTCACCTGCAACCACTGCCCCTACGCAGAGGCGAAGCTCCCCGCGCTCAACACGCTCGCGACGGAGGTCGAAGGGCTCGCGGTGGTGGGTATCAATCCGAACGATGCGTCGGAGAAGCCCGAGGACTCCTTCGAGCGCATGCGCGAGCGGGTGCAGGCGGGGGAGGTCCGCTTCGACGCGTACCTCCGTGATGCGACCCAGGAGACCGCGCGGGCGTACGATGCGGTCTGCACCCCCGACCCGTTCCTCTTCCGGGTGACCGATGCAGGTCTCACGCTCGCGCTGCACTCGCGGATCGATGATGCGATGGGCCCTGCGGCGACACCGGAGCGCTTCGAGATGCGGGAGGCGGCCGAGGCGGTGATCGCGGGCGATCCCATCCCGGTGGAGGCGACCCCATCGCGGGGCTGCTCGATCAAGTGGACGAGCTGACCAGGTGATCGATGAGGGGTCTGGCGGCTGCGGTCGCGTTCGCCCTGGTCGCGGGGTAGGCCTCGAGCTTGCAGCGGATCGCGATACCATCTCCAGGCCGGACGGTCCCTGTGCATGCGGCCTGCTTGTCCACCGACAGGTAGAGTTCGGCGTCAGCGGTGATGCGTGCACCCAGTGCGGTGGGTGCGACATCGAACACCCCCGCGAGCTGTGTGATCACCTCCGCGACCGCGGCGCTCTGCTCGATGCGCGCGTGCAGGATCGTGATGGGCGCCCCCCCGTGTCCCGTCGACGCGGTCTCCTCGATTTGAGCTGACTCCCCTATCACCGTCCGCACCGCCTCCGTGACCCGTGCACCGTCCTCGGTGGCGTATGCGAACGCCCTGATGTCCAGATAGTGCAGCGGCCACGCGGACATCTGCTGGGCCTACTCGACCGCCTCGAGCTGGTCCTCGCCGACGCCGACCTCCTGACCCTCCTCGAAGCTGACCGTGTATGTCGCATCACCGAACATCGTCTCGACCACCTGGGTGACCGTCCCCTCGTCGCCGTCGAACTCGCTGTGCTTGTCGTGCAGGATCACGCGCGCATCTTCCTCGAAGCTCATGGTTGCCCCAGCCGGAGAGGCGCCAAAAGCGCCGTGATTCGGTGGGCGACAGCACAACCGTGATATCGCACCCCTCATGAGTGGGACCATGCCCTCTCGACGTGCGGCGCTGCAGCTGAGCATCATGACCGCCGGTGCGGCGCTCGCGGGGTGTCTGGGCGGGTCCGACGAGGCGGGCCTCACCCAGCTCGACCCACCGGCGGCGTGTGCCGACGCGGCGGCCGCACCGGATGTGGCGCTGTCGACCCCCCAGCTCGGTGACCCGGACGCACCGGTGGTGATGGATGTGTACGAGGACTTCGCCTGCGGCCACTGCCGGACCTACACCGAGGAGGTGTTCCCCACCATCCAACGGCGCTACATCGACCCCGGCCGGCTCCGGTACCGGTACCACGACTACCCCATCCCCGTCAGCGAGTGGTCCTACCGCATCGCCTCCGCAGCCCGAGCCGTCCAGGCGATGGCCGATGAGACCCGCTTCTTCGCGTTCGTCTCGGCGGTGTTCCGCGAGCAGTCTCGCTTCCGCGAGCAGGGGCTGGAGGCGGTGGAGGATGCGGCGACCGCCGTCGGCGTCGACCCGTGTCCGCCGGCGATCGCCGCGGCGACCGACCAGTACCGCGCGGTGGTCGACGCGTCCCGGGCGGACGCTGCGGCGATCGGGGTCGACCGCACCCCCATGATCTTCATCGACGGGACCCCCCTGGCGGACTACCGGCTCTCGACGGTCGAGGCGGCGCTGACCGGGACGTAGGCGATCACCCCGTCGGCGTCGGGAGCGCCCACTGGTGTCGCGGTGGGATCAGGAAGTTCCCCCGCGACCGCACGAACATGTAGCGCAGGATCCCGTTGTTGACCCGCTGGCGCACCTGCGGGTGCGCGGCGGCGATGTCGGTGCCGTTCATCGCCTCGGTCACCGCCTCGAAGCGGGAGATCTCCCGCTGGTACGAGGGGAAGTGCAGGCTTGCGACCCCGTCATCGGTCGACTCGAAGTGACGGCGGAGCGTGAGTGGCTCACCCCCCGCGGTGCGGTTCGCCCGCGCCGCCTTCTGTGCGTGGCCCACCACCCCCACCGTTTCCGCATCGGCATCGATCCCGTCGACGATCGCGGGGGTGACACCGTTGTCATCACCGAGGGCCCGGCCCACCCCGGGGACGGCCCCCTCGGCGGCGTGGGTGGGTGAGAACAGCTTCGCGACCCGCTCGGCGTGGCTGTTCTCGGTGTACCACGCATCCAGCGAGAGCCGGATGTTCGCCAGGGCCAGCGTGGTGCCGCCGCGGAACGGACCGTCGGTCAGCTCCACGGCCGCCTCCGTCGCCTGGTTCTGCCGGAAGCCCGTCATGAAGCCCATGAACAGCGGTGCCGCCTCCGGGACGGGATCATCCTCGGGGATCCCGACGAGGTCAGACTGCCGCTCCGCGGGCATCCCTGCGCCCACGAACCCCGTCCGTCGCTGGATGCGCCCGAGCAGGTCATCGATCGCCACCGGTGCCTCCCGGCCGTTCACCGTCGCCTGCTGGCCCCGCAGCGCCGCCTCGGCCCCGGTGACCGCATCCGCCCGGTCGCTCGCGAGATGGATGAGCAGGTCGTGCTGGTCGAAGGTGGGCGTCTCGAACGGTGACAGCCGCCGGGGTGGCGGCAGGTCGACCCCCTCCGGCGCGCGGCCGTAGTGTCGACGGAAGTACGCTGGGGAGTACCCCACGGTGAACAGCAGCCCCTCCGGCGCCCACCGGTACGCCGCTGTCAGTGCGGTGAACGCCGCACTCAGCCGGTCGCGGACCGCGGGCTCCCCCAGCTGGTCGACCTGCAGGTCCGCATACAGCAGCAGGTGATGCCGTGGCAGCTGGTGATTCCCGGCCGCATCGGTGGTGAGCTGGTCGTTCCAGTGGTGCTGGCCGGGCGGGAGGGGACCGCCACCCGCGGGGATGGGCTCATCATACACCCCGATGCACGCGGAGAGTCCGGCGATCCCGCCGGTGGCGACCGCAAGCCGCAGCAGCTGGCGTCGCCGCATCGTCGCGCCCTCGGGCATACGGGATGGAGGCCGCTGAGGTGGTTATGCGTTGCGTGCTCGCGTCCATCGACATCCCCATGCCTCCGCCCACCCCTCGGCTGCGCATGGACGGACCTCTGTTCCTCAGTGCCGACGACCTCGCCGAGCTCGCGGAGATGCCCGCGTACATCGACAGCGTCGCGGCGGCGTACCGCGAGCGGGCCGATGCGGCCCCCACCGAACCACGCACCCGTCTGGATGCGACGGCGCCACCGGGGTTCCTCACCACCTATGCGGCCATCCTGCCCGAGCGCGGGGTGATGGGGGGCTACATGTACTCCGCGGGGTTCGCAGACCGGGACACCTGGTTCGTCTGCCCGCTGTTCGACAGCGACAGCGGTCGGCTGCTGGCGGTGCTGGACGGATCGTACATGAACCCCTACAAGACCGGTGCGCTCGGGGGGGTGGGGATCGATGCGCTCGCGCGCTCGGACGCGGCGGAGGTGGCGGTCATCGGCAGCGGTGCGCAGGCCCGCGGCCAGCTGCGGGGTGCGGCCGTGGTGCGGGCGCTCGATGCGGTGCGGGTGTACTCGCCCACACCCGCCTCACGGGAGGCGTTCGCGACGACGATGCACGCCGAGTTGGACCTGCCCGTCGAGCCGGTCACATCCACCGCGGCGGCCCTCGCCGGGGCGGACATCGTGATCACCGCGACGACCGCCGCAGAGCCCGTCTTCGCCGCAGCGGAGCTGGCGCCGGGAACGCACATCACGGCGATGGGCCAGTACACCCCCGGTCGCCGTGAGCTGGACATCGAGACGGTGCGTCGAGCACGGTACGTCCCCGACCTCCGCGCCCGCGCGCTGCAGGATGCGGGGTCCTTCCTCGCCGCACGGGATGCGGGGGTGGTGGGTGAGGACCACATCGTCGCCGAGCTGGGTGAGGTGCTCGCCGACCCCAGCCTCGGTCGCACCGATGACGCGGAGATCACCATCTTCGACAGCGGCGGGACCGCCGTCGAGACCGTGGGGGCAGCGGCGATGCTGTACGACCGGGCGGTCGAACGCGGTGTCGGGACGCCGCTGGACATCCGCCCGGGTAGCGAGACGTTCAGCTGATCGGAAAGCGCAGCAGTGCGGCGATCCCCCCGAGGTTCGCGAGTTGCCGCCCCGGGTCGAACTCCCCCGACAGCACCGTCACCGACCCCCCCTGCTGTTCGACCTGCTCGAGCAGCCGGTTGAAGCGCCCCGCGGTGGCCCCCCCTGCGTGGCGGGCCTCCTGCAGCGCCGTATCGACCACCAGCAGCTCCTCGACCGCACCGTACTCGACGGCCGTCGTGACCGCATCGGGTCCGTAGCTCACCGCCCCGTCCGTCGACAGCCGTCGGGTGACCTCATCGATCAGCCCCGCCTCCGCGGCGATGCGTGACTCCGCCTGCAGCTCATCGATCACCCCGCGGGTGAGCACCTCATGCACCCCCCGGTCGCCCACGCCCGCGGTGTCGACCATGCGCAGGGTGACGTCGCCCTCGAGCGCATCCTCGATGTGGGGTCGCGCCTCCTGCTTGGTGAACCCCGGCCCCGCGAGCACGAGCGCGTCCAGCTCCATCCGGCCCACCGCATCGGCCAGCTCCTCGAACAGTGCCGCCCGCGGCTGGGCATACTCCCCCTTGCCCGTCGGTCGGGTGAGGCTCACCCGCTCGGTCGCACCGTGTGCGGCGATCTCGTGGATGTAGCCGGCACCCTCCTCGACGGTGACGACGATGACCTCCGGCTGGTCGGTCGCGGCCTCTGCCGATTCCAGTCGGGCCAGCTGATCGGGATGGAAGCGCTTCTGCACCGACACCTCCCCGTACGGCTCGATGTTCAGCGTGTGGTGCTGGCCGATCTGGTCCTCCCGCGAGCAGTGGACGATCTCCCCCCCGGTCCGCAGCCGGGTGGCGAAGCGGGCGAACTCGACCGTCTCGACCGCGACGACGATGAACAGTGTCTCGCGGACGCCACCGGTGTCGCGGTCGAGCTCATCGTCCCGCTGGATCCGGCGATCGGCCATCGCCGCGACGCGGTCACCTGGGGTGATCACATGCGAGAGGTGCCACAGGTCATCGACCGTCTCGGGCACGATGGTGATGCGCTGGTAGGCACCATCGAGCTCCTCACGGTCGGCGATACGCATGCGCAGATGACACCATCCACACGCAAAGCCGTGATGATGCGTCGGTCAGTCGATGATGTCAGACGTCCCCGGCGGCACGTGATGGACGATCTGGTCGGGACTTGCGATCTCACGGATGAACCGCTCATCGACGAAGGCGTCCTTGAACCGCCGGTACAGCAGCTTCGCCACATCATCGGCGGCGTACTGTCCCGGCTGCAGCCGGGCAGACACGCTCGCACGTGTCTCGACGGCCACCGGCGGCCCGCCGATGACCTGCGTCACCGGGTCGGTCTGGATCCCCACGGCCGCCTCGGTCGCGACGCCACGGAAGTACCGCCGGTCGCCCCGGATCACGAACGACCCCTTCTCGATGTACTCGCCGGACTCAGGGGTCTTCGAGACCTGCTCGGCGCCGACCATGTAGACGTCTCCCGCGAACACCCCCGCCTTCCACACCGATGAACAGCTGAGGGTGAACGTCGCCACCTGCGCGAGGGTGGCATCATCGAACTCCACCTCGGTCGCGGGCTCGGACGGTCTGGAGGCCTTCAGGATGACCACCGGACCGCCGGGGGCATCGGTGTGGAAGAAGCGGTCGGTGGGGTCGAGGTACTTCTTGACGATCTCCTCGTTCTGGGTGGCGTTGCGGCCACCGATCACGAGGTAGCCGTCGGTGGTCTCGAACCAGCGGTACGCGTCATACCAGGCGTCAGTCGCACGCACCGGCACGTGCGTGCGCTCGGTGACCGGCCCCTCTGTCGCCACGTCCGTCGGGGCGGGCGCGGGGGCGGCCGCCGCCTGGAGCTCCGCCAGCTCCCGCTGGGTGGCTGCCAGCGCCTCCATGGCTCCTGCCCGCTTCTCCTCGATCGCCTTCGCCGCCCGGTAGCGTCGGTCGGCGTTGCGCTCGACACCCATCGACACGTCGACGGGGATCTCCAGATCACCGATCGCCACCGTCACCTCGCCGCTGGCGCCGTCGACCCCCACGATCGCCGCACCCGCCGGCCCCAGGTCGTCCGCCTCCGCCAGCTGGGTCTCGATCGCCGCCCAGCTGTGGTCGGCCGCACGCGCGTCGCCGATCGCGGTGATGATCTCATCAACCAGCCCGTACTCCCGGTACAGCGCCTCCGCGCGGGCACGTTCGCGGTCGGCCTCCTCGGCGAAGGCGTCGATCGCCGCCTCCTGCTGCTCGATGATGCGCTCGGTGCGCGCGACCTCCTCCGCACGCGTGTCCGCGGCATCGGGCTCGGCGGCCTCGGGGGGCTCGTACGCGGCGAAGTAGCGCTCGAACGCCTCCAGCACATCATCCACGGGCTCCTGCTCGACCCCCGCGGGGACGCTCTCGAGCGCCAGCGGCGCCACATCGACCACCCGGTCGTCCTCACGGTAGATCACCGGCGAGAACTCCCCCGCGGCGATCGCGCTCCGCAGCGTCTGGAGGGCCCCCCACACCGCCTCGAGGGTCTCGTCGCTGGCCGCCTCGACGGCGATGCTCCCCTCGACACCCGCCCGTGCACACAGCTCCTCTGCGTACCGGCCCCCCAGGTTGAGCTGCGTGGCGAGCGTCCGGACGATGTCCGCATCGGAGTCCCGCATCGTCGCGGTGAACACCGCCGCTTCGGTCTGGAAGGGGTCGACCCGCTGCTCGGGAGCTGCGTAGGGCTCACCGGGGGCGACGCTCCGCGCGGTCACCCGCACGGTCCGCAGGGGTTGGACCACATCCCCGGCCGCGTCGACGAGCGCGATGTTCCCATCACCGAAGAGCTCGGCGACCAGCCTGCGGTCCCCATCCGGGCGCGAGAACGCGAGCTCGACGATCCGGTCGAAGCCCACCTGCGAGACGTCGGTGAGCTCAGCCCCCGCGAGGTGGCTCCGCAGCATCTTCGCGAACTCGGGCGGGCGGTCGGGTGCATCCGCGACGGCGAGGGGGTCGACGGTGTGGATCCGCTTGAGCGGGCCCACCTGGATCAGCAGCTCGACCCGGCCGTGGGTGTGGTGCCGCATCCGCAGCCGCAGCAGCGCCTCGGGGTACAGATAGACCTTGTCGACACGTGCGCCGGTGACCGCCCCCAGTGCGGTCGTCACCGCTGCGATGTCGACACTCGTGAGCTCCCGCTTCGCCTGCATACCACCCGCGATGGCCGGGTCCGGCAAAAGCCGCCCGTTCACCCGCAGTGGGTAAGCCCCCCGCCGGCCCACCACACGCATGCCCCCAGGTCCCGTCACCGTCGGGCCGATCACCAGTGCCCATGACCGGCGTGCGGCGTTCGCGATCCGCACGGCGGTGTTCGTCGACGAGCAGGGGGTCGACCCGGCGGCCGAGCTGGACGAGCACGACGACGATCCCGCGGTGGTCCACGTGCTCGCCCGCGCGGGGCCCCGCCCCGTGGGGACCGGGCGGCTCCGCCCGGTGGACCCCACGACCGCGAAAATCGAGCGGGTCGCGGTCATCACCACGCACCGGGGGCGAGGCATCGGCCGGCAGATCGTCGAGTCGCTGGAGATGCAGGCGCCGGCGGGCACCACGACGCTCATGCTCCACAGTCAGTGTGCCGTCGAGGGGTTCTACGCCGCGATGGGCTACGAGCGTGTCTCGGGGGTCTTCCGCGAGGAGGGGATCGACCACGTCCGCATGCGCCGGCGCCTCAGAGGTCCGTGACCATGTACGGGCCGTCGCGCCGGTAGCCCAGCTGGTCGCGGTAGTACGCCCGCGCTCCGATCCCCGAGATCACGGCCAGCCGGCCGTAGCCCGCATCTGCGGCGACCGTCTCGGCGTGGTGCATCAGCTGCCGACCGAAGCCGCGGTGCTGCCAGTCGGTGTCCGTCGCATCGAGGGCCGCCTCCGTCCCGTACACGTGCAGCTCACGCACGACCGCCGCATCCTGCAGCTCCGGTCGCCGGGGGCGTCCGGGGAACCGCAGTCGGCAGAAGCCGATCAGCAGGTCGTGCACCGGGTCCTCGATGCTGATGAAGTGCTCACGGCCGCCGACCGCACGGTAGCGCCGGTGGCGCAGCTGGAGGCTGTCGGGGTCGGGGTCCACCTCCGCATGGCCCACCTCGCGCGCCCGGATGTCCCGGGGGGCGATGCCCCGCTCGGCGGCGACCGCCTCCGCCAGCTGCCGCAGGTTGGACTTCCACACGCCCGCATCGATGAAGTCCGCGGGGATGTCCCGCTGGACCCGCTGCAGCCGGGTGTACACCGGGATCGCATCCATCGCATCGGCGACGAGCTCCGCTGCGGCGGCGTTGCCCAGTGGCTCGTACGCCCCCCGGCGCCACATGTCGTACACGATGGTGTCCCGCACGACGAGCGTGGGGTAGATCTTGAGGAAGTCCGGACGGTACGCCGGCGATGCGAACAGCTGGTGGATGTCCTCGCGGTTCATCGCCGCCGTCATCCCGGGCTGGCCGGGCATCATGTGGAACCCCACCTTGAAGCCCGCATCGCGCAGTCGCCGGTTGGCATCGATCGACGCCTGGACCCCGTGTCCCCGATGCATCTGTCGGTTGATGTGCTCGAACGTCGTCTGCACCCCCACCTCGACCTTCGTCGCCCCGAGGGCGAGCATCCGGTCGATCTGCTCATCGTCACACCAGTCGGGCTTCGTCTCGAACGTCGTGCCGATGTTGCGGACCGCCGCCTCCTCGTTCGCCGCCAGCACATCCTCCAGATACGCGAACTCCACATCCTCGGGCTCGTGTCGGACACTGGCGTGCTGGTCGGGCGCCGGCGGAACCGACTGGTCGTACTCGTTCATCGCGGCGACCGCACGCTTGACGAACCACTCCTGGTAGTCGTGACTGCGGGCGGTCATCGTCCCGCCCATCAGGATCAGCTCGACCTTGTCGACCGGATGCCCGATGTGCCGCAGCTGCTCGAGACGCAGCGTCACCTGTGCGTAGGGGTCATAGGCGGTCTGCACGCCGCGGGCGGCGGCCGGCTCATGCCCCGTGTACGACTGTGCGGAGGAGAACTCGCTGGCGGGGCCCCCCGGACAGTACAGGCACTTGCCGTGCGGACACAGCTGTGGGGCGGTCATGATCGCGACGGGCGAGACCCCCGAGGCGGTGCGCACCGGCTTGCGCTGGACGACACGGCGCACCGCCTCACGCGCTCCCTCGGGCGCCGCCTGGAGGATATCCGTGTTCTTCGGCACCTTCGGCGCATCCAGCTCCCGGCAGACCCGGAGCTTGGCCGCCTCCAGCTCCTCACGGCCCACCTCCCCCGCGGCGATCTCCGCGGCCAACTGACTGCACATGCGAGTGAACGCGGTCTCCGCCTCGGCGCTCACGCCCGCACCTCCATGCATCTCCCGCGGTGGGTCCGGCGATTAAGCGTGTCGCCCCTCAGGCCGTGGCCTCGACGACCGCATCGAGCACCTCCGCCCGGGCGCCGTGGAGGAAGCGGAAGTGGTGCGTCCGCCGGTCGACCAGCTGGAGCTGTGCGGTGGGGACCGCCTCCGCCACCGCCGCGGTGACCGCATCGAGGTCCACGCCGGTCACATCGTGGAGATACAGGTCGTCGGTGCCGTAGACGACCGTCACCACCTCCTCCGATGCGGCGAACTCCGCGTGCAGACTCGCCGCGAGCAGCGCCCGGGGTGGGAACTCGAAGCGGTGTGCGTACGTCTCCGCATCGAGCAGCCGCACCGGTCGTCCCTCGAGGGTCTGCTCGGTCACGTTCGCCGTCGCGGTGCGCAGCTCCGTCTCGAGCTTCTCCTGGTACTGTCCTGCGATGTGCGCGACGAGGTCGCCGGTGGGATCTTCGAACAGCAGATCGGCGATCAGCTGCGGTTTGCCCTGATACGCCTGGAAGAACGCCTCCATGGCGATCGCCTGGTGGACCGCCTCGAGGTGCGTCTGATCGTACCCCTGGGCGCCGGCGAGCTCCTGATACACCGCCGGGGCGTCCCCAGGGGCGCTCGCGGCGGGCAGATGTGCGACCGCATCGGTGACCGCGGGGGTGATCATCGCCGCGAGCGTCGCGCCCATGATGCCGTCGGTCAGCTCGATCGGCACCTCGTCGCGGCTCGGGGCCACGAGCGCACCCAGATGCTCGCGCACGCTCGCATCGATCGGGGAGGCCTCGACCGCCAGCGTCTCCACCTCGTAGATCGACAGCAGCTCGATCCCCGGTGCGGCGACCGCCGGGGCGGCGATCCCCAACAGCACGAACAGCGGTGTGGGCTCATCGTGTCGCGCCGCATCCTCGAGGAGCCGCGTCACATCCCGCGTCGCCGCGTCCATGTCGTACGCGGGGTCATCCAGCGGACGCCGGGTGAGCTGGTGGTACACCGCATCCGACCGGTCGGCCCGCTCGCGGATCATCGTCTCGACGGCGCGTTCGATCGCCGCCCCACCCATGGTGCCCGGGGCGTCCGCACGGTGTCGGATGACGACCGGGCGGCCATCGATCACCGCACGGCGGACCGCTGTCGCCACCGACAGGAACCCCCCACGCAGCGGCGCCAGCTCCTCGACCGCCCCGAGGAGCGCCTCGCTCTCGGGCTCGGCGGCAGCCCCACGGGCGGCCTCCATGCTCTCACGGACGGCCATCGCCTCATCGGGCCCGAGGATCTCCAGCTCCTCGGTCTCGACCTGCAGGTCACCCCGTCGCTGCTCGACCTCTCCGATGACCTCCACCACATCCCCGACCTCCACCGCGGGGTACGCCCGCACACCCGCCTGCTCGAAGGCGGCGACGTCCACACTGCCGGTGTGGTCCGTCAGCTCGAAGATCGTCGGGCCACCCGTCTGGCGGATCGCATCCACGATCGCCGCGAGCTCCACACGGTCGCCCACCATCGCGGTGAGCTCACCGAGTGCCGCAGGCGCTGCAGACGGCACCTCCGGAGCCTGTGACTCCGCAGGGGCCGCCGCCTTCGGTGCGGACTCCGCAGGCTCGGGCGTGTGCTTGACAGGTGTGGGCGCCGGCGCCGGTGCATCCGGCGGTGTCCCCGATGCCTCGCCGGTGGGGTCGTCGATCTCCGCCCCGCGGAACTCCTCAGGTCGCTGACGGATCGACCAGGCGAGGTCGATGTTGCCGTTGTCCCGGATGCCCTTCACCTGGACGAACACCGTGTCGCCTGGTGCCCAATCGAGGCTCTCCAGGCGCTGGGGGATCTCGCTTCGATGCAGCAGGCCGGTCACCCGGGGGGCGAGGTCGACGAAGACACCAAACTCAGCGAACCCGTCGACCGACCCGCGGTAGAACCGCCCCGGCGTGAGCTCATCCGACGACGATCCCCGGAACTCGAACCAGAGATCTTCCTCGTGTGTGATCCATTCCATACCGGCCCGAGTCTGTGGTCCCGTAAAACGGTTGTCGAATCCGCATCAGCCCACCAGCTGCGCCAGCGCTGCGAACCCCCCCAGCCCCACCCCGTAGACGACCACGATCGGGGGAGCCGCCGCGAGGGCTGCCCGCGCACGCGTGAGCCGGTGGACCTCGGCGGTCCCGATGACCGTCAGCCCGGCCGCGAGCACGAGGGCGACGACGGTGACCGCCGGCGTGGCCAGGCCCGTCAGCACCACGGGGGTCGCCGCGTACGCCCACACCTGGACGGTCATGGAGATCCCGCCGCGCTCCGGTGCGGTCAGCATCAGCATCACCGTCGCCAGCGCGGCGGCCAGATGCAGCGCGATCGGGGCGATGAACAGCCCGGAGACGGCGATCCACACCCCCGCCCCCGTGAGCGTCGACCCCCCCACCGACGGGGGCGCCGTCGGCGCCAGCGCCAGCCGGAGCGTGGCCGTGATGATGCCGATCAGGATGATGTGGTACACCGCTGGCGCCTGGTCGTTGGCCCGGACGGTGCTCCGGAAGAACCGCCGGGGCTGCACCCGTCTGCCGAGCCACCGACGCCCGCCGCGGATGGCCCTGACGATGCCCAGCATGCTGCGCTGTAGTCCACATCGGGGTATGAGGATTCCGCGCCGTCGGAGACGGTACACACAAGGCTTATCTAAGTCGTTCGTCAGTCTCCAGTTGCAATGGCGAAAGGCAAGGTTGCGTTCTTCAACGACACTGGCGGCTACGGATTTATCGAGAGCGACGATTCGGAGGAGGACATCTTCTTCCATATGGAGGATGTCGGCGGTCCGGACCTCGAGGAGGGGCAGGAAGTCGAATTCGAAATCGAGGCGGCGGACAAGGGTCCCCGCGCGAAGAATCTCCAGCGGCTCTAAGAACGCAGCACAGACGCGGTACTGCAGTCGGCGCCCCGGTGTCGATGAACTGAACACACCTGCGAATTTTTCACCGACTCAGAGCGTGCCGGCTGCGATGGCCGAGCGGACCTCGTCGGCGCGCGCACGGATCTGCTCCCACTCCTCGTCGCTCTTGCGGTCGACGTGGCTGTACATGAGCCCCATCCGGCCCGTCGCGCGCAGCAGCGCCTCGTGCTCATCGAGGAAGTTCCAGTACAGCGCGTTGAACGGACAGGCGTCGGAGCCGGTCGTCGCATTGGGGTCGAACCGGCAGCGGCCGCAGTGGTCGCTCATCCTGTTGATGTAGTTCGCCGAGGCCGCATACGGCTTCGACGACAGCACGTCCGTCCCGAAGCTGCCTGTGCTCTCACGTGGGTTCGTCACCCAGTGGAACGCATCGACGAACCCCAGATGGAACCACTCGTTCACCGCCGCGGGCTCGGTGCCGTAGAGCATCGCGAAGTTCGACAGCAGCATCAGCCGCTCGATGTGGTGTGCGTAGCCACGGTCGTACACGTGCCCGACGGCCTGCTCGAGACACCGCATGTCGGTCTCCCCGTCCCAGTACAGCGGTGGAAGCGGCCGCTGTTGCTCCAGCTGGTTCGCCGCCGCCAGCTGCGGCATCGCGCGGCGGTAGACGTGACGCATGAACTCTCGCCACCCCACCAGCTGTCGGATGAACCCCTCGACCGCGTTGATCGGGGCCGCATCCGCCTCGTGTGCGGCCACCGCCCGGTCGACCGCCTCCTGGGGGTGGATGAGGCCGATGTTGATCGACATCGACAGCAGCGAGTGCGCCAGCGCCCACTCCTCATCGACCATCGCATCCTGGTAGCTCCCGAACTCGATGAGGCGTCCGGACACGAAGTGCTCGAGCGCATCGAGGGCGTCCGCCCGCGTCACGGGCCAGCCGAACGGACCGGCGGCCCCCCACGTGTCCGGATACCGTGCCCGCACCTCTGTGATGACCTCCTCGGTCATCGCATCGGGTGGGTAGCGTGGTGTCGTCGGGGGTGTCCACCCCTCCGGCGGCGTCTCCCGGTTCTGTGCGTCGTAGTTCCACTCCCCACCCACCGGCGCATCCCCGTCCATCAGGATCCCCGTCTCGGTGCGGATGTGGCGGTACCACTGCTCCTGACGGTACCTGCGGTCGGGCTCATGGGGGCCCGCCCAGGCGTCGAACTGCGCACGCGTCGAGAGGTACAGCGGCGAGGGGACGAGCTCGAGCGAGCCCCCGGCCGCCGCCACCATGCCCGCTCGTGCGTCGTCGGCCCCCGCGGATGGATGCTCGAACCCCACGAGCTCGAGGCCATCGACCGCACCGGCGTACCGCTGCACCCCCTCCCCGAAGCTGTCGGCCTGCAGGTACGTCACCGCGATATCGTGCGCCCGCAGCTCCGCCGCGAAGTGCCGCATCGCACTCAGCAGCAGGGTGAGCTTCTGGGGGTGGTAGCGGTGGCGCCTGCCGACCGCCTCGGCCTCGATCAGGAGCACCGCCTCCACATCCAGCTCGAGGACCGTCGGTAGGTGCAGCTGGTCACCGAGCAGCCACAGCGTCATGGATGAGATCGGGTGTCGCTCACCGGATGCCCATCGCCTCGATCTGCTCCTGGTACCGGTTGCGGATCGTCACCTCCGTCACCTGGGCGACGTCGGCGACCTCGCGTTGGGTCTTCTTCTCGTTGCACAGCAGCGAGGCCGCGTAGATCGCCGCCGCGGCGAAGCCGGTGGGGGACTTGCCCGACAGCAGCCCCTGCTCCGCAGAGACATCGATGATCTCCGTCGCCTTGTTCTGCACCTCCTCTGAGAGCCCCAGCGCGGAGGCGAACCGCGGGACGAACTGCTTGGGGTCCACCGGTCGCAGCTCCAGGCTCAGCTCCTGGGAGATGTACCGGTACGTCCGGCCGATCTCCTTCTGTGGGACGCGGGAGACCTCCGCGACCTCATCCAGCGAGCGGGGGATCCCCTCCTGGCGGCACGCAGCGTACAGGGCGGAGGTCGCGACCCCCTCGATCGACCGGCCACGGATGAGGTCCTCGCTCAGCGCCCGCCGGTAGATCACCGAGGCGACCTCCCGGACCGATCGGGGCACCCCGAGTGCGGAGGCCATCCGGTCGACCTCCGAGAGCGCGAACTGGAGGTTCCGCTCGCCTGCATCCTTGGTGCGGATCCGCTCCTGCCACTTGCGGAGCCGATGCATCTGTGAGCGCTTCTCCGAGGAGAGCGACCGGCCATACGCATCCTTGTCCTTCCAGTCGATCGTCGTCGTCAGCCCGCGATCGTGCATCGTCTCGGTGATCGGCGCACCCACACGCGACTTCGACTGCCGCTCGGAGTGGTTGAACGCGCGCCACTCCGGTCCCCGGTCGATCTGCCGCTCGTCCAACACGAGCCCACAGTCGTCACAGACCAGTTCGCCCTGGTCCGCATCGGTCACGATGTTCCCCGACTCACACTCGGGGCAGTGAACCTCCTCGTCAGCGGTTTGGGTCTTTTCAGGGGTGCGGGTCCGCTGACGAGTTGGACGTTCCATAAAACGTTTGTGGAAAAGGCTGTATTTAAATGTTTGTTCGGCCCCGATGCCGGCACGAGCGCTTTTGTACGCGCCTGGCGGAGGGGCGACCGATGCCGCCGCAATCGACCCTCGAGACCCAGCTCGCGGTCGTCGCCGGCTTCGACAGCCCTGACGTCCACCTCGAGCAGTACCGGACCCCCCCGGAGATCGCCGCGGCGGTGATCCACCGGGCCGACCTCGAGGGGGACATCGCCGACCGGCAGGTGGCGGACCTCGGCTGTGGGACCGGGATGCTCGCGCTGGGGGCGGCGCTGCGGGGGGCGTCCACCGTGGTGGGCGTCGACATCGACCCCGCCCCGCTCACGACGGCGATGGCGAACGCGCGGAAGGTGGGGGCACGCACGGCCGTGGGATGGGTCTGTGCGGACGCGCACACGGTGCCACTCGCGGAGGTCGACACGGTCGTGATGAACCCACCGTTCGGGGCTCAGCGGACAGAGCGGCACGCAGACCGCGGGTTCCTCGAGACCGCGGCCACCCTCGCGGAGGTGTCGTACTCGATCCACAATGCGGGGTCGCGGGCGTTCGTGGAGGCGTTCGTCGATGATGCGGGTGGGACCGTCGAGGCGGCCTTCGGTGCCGCGTTGACCGTGCCGGCGACCTACGCGTTCCACACCGCCGACGCGGCCACGATCGACGCAGAGGTCTACCGGATCAGCTGGGCCGGCTGAACACCGTCGCGCGTGCATCCGGACCGATGGCGACCACGCGGTCCTCCCCGGCGCGGATGCGCAGGGGCCCCAACCGGACCGTCTCGTTCACCCCGGGCAGCGGGCGCGTCCGCCCTGCGCTTCGGACGAGGAACCCCTCCGGCGACGCCACCAGCGTGACCTGCTCGCCGGCGATGACGGGGCCGGCGGTGCTCGGTGGGGACTCGAACAGCGAGCTGCTGGTGGGTGCGGTGGTGCGCACACGGTAGACGGAGTCGTTGCCCTGGACGCGCCACCGGTCGGCGACGACCTCCACGTCCACCCGTGCGCCATCGACGGCGAGCGGGATCGTCGCCCGCTGCTCGAAGGCGAGCGCGCGTGCGCCGACCGCGGTGATCCAGATGCCACGTGAGGGGTCCTCGACGATCACCCCGCTCGTGGTCACCTGCGTCGACAGTGGTCCCGCCTCGAGGGGGATCCGGTCCACGGACGCGTCGGGGACCGCCTCCCCGTAGCTCACCGCGTACGGGCCCACCGGGAGGCTGCGGTCGGGGCCGTCGACCGTCGCGGGCGGGACCACGTTGTACGGCACCGCGACGGCCGCGAGCGCCACCGCGAGCCCCACGAGCGCGGCATGGGCGCGTCGGTCGCCGCTGACCGCCGCCATGATGAGCACCGAGACGCCCAGCAGGGCGGCGACACCCACCGCCCGGTACAGCACGTACGTGCCCCCACCCTCATAGAAGAACACCGCCCACAGGGCACGGTCGACGCCGATCAGCACCACCCCCGCGGCAACGTGCAGCCCCGGCGCCTCGGAGGCAATCGCCCCACGGCGCCGCAGCAGCAGCCCCGTGAGGACCCCGACGAGCAGCCCCACCGCATGCGCCTGGAGCGCCACCTCCGCGAACCACGGGGTCACGAACTGGGCCTGTGCAGCCACCGCCACGCGCGGTGCGGCCACCGCGAGGTACCCCACGCGGACCGCATCGGTCAGCAGCAACCCCACCACCGCGAGCGTGGGCCGGAGCACGACGAGCACACCCATCAGCCAGAACACCACCGTCGAGAACCCGATCGTGGGCCCCAGCGCCACGAGGTTGAGGCCGACCCCCACGAGCATCAGCACCCCCGGACCGACGATCACCGCGCGCACCCACGGGTGCTGTCGCAGCCCCCGGAAGCTCACCGCACCCCGCCGGAGGGGGTAGTGGCCCACCGTCGCCTCCAGGACCGTCCCGAAGACCGCGAGGCCGATGAGGTTCCCGATCAGATGGCCGGGGCTGACGTGTGCGAACGGGGCGAGGAGCCATCCCGTGGCGTACCGGTACCCCCACGCGCGGTAGGGGATGCTGATGGGCGCGCCCCAGCTCGTGACCGCGTCCTGCACGAGCAGATACACCCCGAGCAGCAGGCCTGCGGTGACCAGCGTCGTCAGCGGGACCCGCGCACACAGCCTGCGGCGATACGCGTCGATGCCGGCCGGCACCGCCGGACTCAGAGCTTCTGCTGCGCGTCCTCTGCGAGCTCGCGCATCCGCTTGCCCACCCGGCCCGCATTGGAGAACTCGTCGGTGCTCATCGCATCAGCGAGCGCGTTGCCCAGCACGAACACCGCGTGCTTGTGCTCGGACTTGGACTTGTGCACGTGCTCCGGGTCGACCCCCAGTGCATCGTACTCCTCGAAGATGGCCGCATCCACCTCTGCGTGTGCGGCGAAGTAGTCCCGGATGGTCACCATGTGCTCATGGAGCTCCAGTAGTTCCTCCTTGTGCATGCACCCGGTTGGCGATTTCGCGGTTTAAACGTTGTCTGCGTCGGGCTCAGAACACATACTCGTCCTCATGCCCCATCATCCCGTCGTCCTCCATCATCGCATCGTCCCGCATCGGTCCGCCCGTCTTGTACGCGCGGATCCCCGTCGACAGCAGCTCCTCGACCGCGTTGGTCTGGTCGAGGAACTCCCCGTCATCGACGAGCCTGCTGATCTGCATGTCGAGATGGTCTGGGACCTCGATTTGGATGGTGGGCATGCGCTGGGCGGCGGTTTGGGGCACCGTTATTTAACATCTCCGTCCACCCGAGCCCGATGGGCACCATAGTCAGGGTGAAGTGACACACCCCCGTGTGTGTCCCAATGGTGTCACAGGTCGACCCCGCTCAGCTGCAGGAGGTCACCTGTGAGACGGTGCGGATCGACCCCCCACCGGTGGCGCCGGTGGTCAGGCGGCTCGCCTCCCCGCGGGTGGTGTGGGCGGGCCCCGCCGAGCAGGCCGTCGTCGGCTCGGGCGCGGCGGTGGTGGTCCACGCCGCCGGCGCCGACCGCTTCACGGAGGTGCAGTCGCACCTCACGGCCGTGTGGGACGCACTCGCGTTCGATGGCGAGCCCGCAGCGCGCCCGAGGGCCCTCGGTGGGTTCGGCTTCCTGCCGGATGCGTCGTCGGCGCCCGAGTGGCAGGCCTTCCCCCCCGCACAGCTCGTGATCCCGCAGCTGCAGGTGAGCTGGGAGGCGGAGACGGCCTGGGTCACCCAGACCCGGGTGGACGACCACGCGGCGGTGAGCGACCTGCGCGCGGTGGCCGCGGCGATCGAGGCGATCGGTGCGGAGGATGGGGCCGCTGCGCCCCGCATCACCGCACAGACGCACACACCGGAGCGCCGGAGCTGGGAGGCTGCGGTGGGGCAGCTGCTCGCACAGATCGATGCCGGCACCCTCGAGAAGCTGGTGCTGGCACAGCGGCTGCGCACGGAGCTGGATGCCAGCCCCGACGGTGCGGGCGTGCTCCAGCGGCTGACGGACCGCTACCCCCGCTGCTACCGCTTCCTCATCGAGCCGGTGCCGGGCAGCTGCGTGGGGGGGCTCGGTGCGCCCTCGCGGCGCCCACCGCGGCTCATGGGTGCGAGCCCGGAGCGGCTGATCGCCCATCGGGACGGCACCATCGAGACGGATGCGCTCGCCGGCACCACCGCCCGCGGGGACACGGCGGCGCTCGATGAGTGGCTGGCGACGGAGCTGCTGGCGGATGCGAAGAACTCCGTCGAGCACGAGGTGGTCGTCGAGACGCTCTCCGCGCGACTCGCCCCCTTCCTCCGGTCGGTGTCCGTGGATGACCGCCGCATCAGACGGCTGGACACCGTCCAGCACCTGTGGACCCCGATCTCGGGTGAGGCAGCACCGGCGACCACGGTGCTCGATGTGGTCGCCGCGCTGCACCCCACCCCCGCGGTCGGCGGGATCCCCCCGGCGCGGGCGCAGCGGGAGATCCGCCGGACCGAACCCTTCGACCGGGGGTGGTACGCCGGCCCCGTCGGCTGGGTCGATGCGGCCGGTGAGGGGACCTTCGCGGTGGCGATCCGGTCAGCCGCCGTCGAGGGGGCGGTCGCCCACTGCTATGCGGGCGTGGGGCTGGTCGCCTCCTCGGACCCCGCGATGGAGTGGGAGGAGACCCAGCTGAAGTTCCGGCCCATGCTTGAGGCGCTCGACCCCGCGGGGGTGAGCCGGTGGTGACGGGAGCGAACCGGTCGACGCGATGGGGGCAGCTGATCATCGACGCCCTGGTGGCCGCCGGCGTCGAGCTCGCGATCGTCGCGCCCGGGAGCCGCTCGACCCCGCTCGTCGTCGCCGCGACCGCCCACCCGCAGATCGAGACCGAGTCACTGCTCGATGAGCGGGGTGCCGCGTTCGCCGCGTTGGGCCACGCCAAGCGCACGGGCGACCCGGCAGCGGTGATCTGCACGTCGGGGACCGCCGGTGGCAACATGCTGCCGGCGGTGATCGAGGCCCACGCCGATCCGACCCCGCTGGTCGTCTGCACGGCCGACCGCCCGCCATCGTTGCACGGCACCGGTGCGAATCAGACGATCGAGCAGGCGGGGCTCTTCGCCCCGTACGTCCGCGATCGGGGGACGACCCCGATGCCGGTCGCCGATGCGGCGGTGGTCGCAGCGACCGCGACGGCGGTGGCCGAGCTCGTCGCCGCTGCACGCGGGCCCATCGCGGGCCCGGTCCACCTCAACGTCCCCCTCGCCAAGCCGCTGGCCCCGACGGAGCCGGATGCCAGCTCACAGGCCCAGCGGGCGGCGATCGCGCACCCCACGGGGGGCGAGCGCCCGCGCCCCGCCGATGCGGCGGTCGACCGGTCGGCCCTCGGGCGGGTCGCGGCCATGCTGCGTGGGCGGCGGACGCTGATCGTCGCGGGGCCGATGGCGCCCTGGCAGCCCCGGCGCGCGGCGATCGCACGGCTGGCACGCCGGTGTGGCGCGCCGCTTCTGGCCGATCCCCTGAGCGGGCTGCGCTGCGGCCCGCACGTCACCGAGACCGCGGTGATCGCCGCCTACGATGCGGTGTGTGCGGCGGGGGTCGCCCCGCGGCCCCCCGATGTGGTGCTGCGGTTCGGGGCGACCCCCACCTCGGCACCGCTGCAGCGGTACCTCGGCGGGCTGTCGGTCCCACAGGTGATGATCACCGCGAGCACGATCGGCAACGACCCCCATCGGGTCACCACCGACCAGATCGTGGGGCCACCGGGTGCGGTCGCGGCGGCCCTGTGTGAGCAGCTGCCCCCGACGGAGCCGTACGCATCCGCATGGGCGGAGCCCGCGGCGGTCGCGGCCGCGCGGCTGCGCGAGGCGCCGGTGGGGGGTGCGGGGGTGGTCATCCAGCAGGTCGATGCCGCGTTGCAGGCGGATGCTGCGCTGGTCATCGGCAGCTCGATGCCGGTCCGCGAGCTCGACCGCTACGGTGGGGTGCATCCTCGCACACGGGTGACGGTGGGCAACCGCGGCGCCTCGGGGATCGACGGGCTCGTCTCGACGGCGGTGGGTGTCGCGCGCTCGCAGCCGACGACGCTGGTGCTCGGCGATGTGAGCCTGATCCATGACCTCGGTGGGCTGATCGGGATCGACCGGGTGGGTGTCGACCTGACCGTGGTGTGTCTCAACGACGACGGTGGGGGGATCTTCGAGATGCTGCCGATCGCCGAGGTCGACCCCCCCTACACGGAGTACTTCCGCACGCCGCATGGGCTGACGTTCGACGCCGCGGCACAGCAGTTCGGCCTCTCCTACGAGCGCGTCCCCCCGGCGGAGTTCGCCTCGGTGTTCGCCCCACCCACTGTGGGCATGGGCGGCCGCCTGGTCGAGGTGCCGCTGAGGGCGGCCGACACGCATGCAGAGCGCGATGCGGCGGAGGCGGCGATCGCCGCATCGCTGGGGTGACCGCTGCTGTTTAGTGACGACCCGCCCGGGGTGCAGTATGGTCTCGGAGACGTTCGATCCGGACGCGTGGCGGCGCATCGACAGCGCCGGTCCGTTCTCGGACATCACGTACCACCGGGCGCGGTCGGTGCCCGCGGTGCGGATCGCGATCGACCGGCCGAGGGTGCGGAACGCCTTCCGACCCGAGACGGTCGATGAGCTGCTCGTCGCCTTCGAGCACGCCAAACAGCAGGCGGATGTGGCCGCGGTGATCCTCACGGGCAACGGCCCCTCCCCCACCGACGGGGGGTGGGCGTTCTCCGCCGGTGGCGACCAGGATGTGCGTGGCCCTGCGGGGTACGAGTACGAGGGGACCGCGGATGGCCGCGCGGCGCGGGCGCGTGCGGGTCGCCTGCACATCCTCGAGGTCCAACGGCAGATCCGCTTCCTGCCAAAGCCGGTGATCGCGGCGGTGCCGGGGTGGGCCGTCGGCGGCGGCCACTCGCTGCACGTGGTGTGCGACCTGACGGTGGCCTCGCGGGAACATGCGCGGTTCCTCCAGACGGACCCCGACGTGGCGAGCTTCGACGGGGGCTTCGGGTCGGCGTACCTCGCGAAGCAGATCGGCCAGAAGCGGGCACGGGAGGTCTTCATGCTGGGTGAGACCTACGACGCGGAGACGGCGGTGGCGATGGGCATGGCGAACGCGGCGGTCGACCACGCCGACCTGGAGGCGACGGCGCTGGCGTACGCGGAGACGATCGCGGGGAAGTCACCCATGGCGATCCGGATGCTGAAGTACGCGTTCAACCTCGCGGATGACGGGCTCGTCGGCCAGCAGGTGTTCAGCGGCGAGGCGACGCGGCTCGCGTACATGACCGAGGAGGCCGCCGAGGGTCGCCGCGCGTTCACCGAGGGGCGGCCCCCCGAGTTCGCGCAGTTCCCCTGGTACTACTGACCCATGGCGGTGGCGAGCCCGCGCGCATGGGTCATGGCGGCGCGTCCACAGACGCTCCCGGCGGCGGTCGCGCCGGTGGTCGTCGGCTGTGGGGTCGCACTCGCCCTGGGCGTCTTCGCCCCCGCCATCGCGTCGGCCGCCCTCGGCGGTGCGGTGCTCATCCAGGTCGGCACGAACCTCGCGAACGACTACTACGATGCCCGGCAGGGTGCGGACACCCCCGACCGGGAGGGCTTCACACGCGTGACGGCCGCGGGACTGATCGCGCCCGCTGCGGTCCGGCGGGCGATGGCGGTCTGCTTCGCACTGGCGATCCTGGTGGGGGTGGTCCTCGTGTACGTGGGCGGCTGGCCCATCGTCGTCATCGGCCTGGCCTCGATCGCGGCGGGGATCGGCTACACGGGGGGCCCCTACCCGTTGGGGTATCACGGCCTGGGCGACGTGTTCGTCTTCGTCTTCTTCGGCCTGGTGGCCGTCGCGGGCACCGTCTACGTGCAGGCCGTCGCCCCGCTCGCCGGCAGCATGCCGGTCGTCCCGCCACCGGGGACCGTCCCCACGATCGCGGTCATCGCGGGGGTGCCCGTCGGTGCGCTCGCGACGGCGGTCCTGGTGATCAACAACATCCGGGACCGCCGCGAGGATGCGGCGACCGGCAAGCGGACCCTCGCGGTCCGTCTGGGCCGGCGGTTCGCCGTCGCCGAGTTCGTGGGGCTCGTGGGGGGCGCGTACCTGGTGGTGCTCGCGGTGGCGCTGTGGCCACCGGTGTCGCTGTGGGTGGCGCTGCCGGTGCTGAGTCTCCCCTGGGCCATCCGGCTCATCGGGACGGTCCGCGCGGGGACCGACGGGGCGGTGCTGAACCCCGCGCTCGAGGCGATGGGTCGGCTGCTCGCGGGCTTCAGCGTGCTCCTCGCGGTGGGGCTGGCGATCGGCGGGGGCTGACGATGCAGGTCCAGCCGTTCACCATCTCGCTGGAGCCACCCCTGCAGACGGCGGCGGGGCCGATGCGCCACCGCCGTGGATTCATCGTGCGCGATCGGGTGGGCGATGCGGTCGGCATCGGGGAGGCGACGCCGCTGGTCGGGTGGACGGAGTCGCTCAGCGCCTGTGCGGCGGCACTGACGGCGGACGCCCCCATCGATCCGGACCGCACGCCGGCGGCACATCACGCCGTCGAGCTGGCGGCGCTCGTCGCCGAGGCCCGCAGGGCGGAGGTGTCGGTGGCCGCGTTGCTCGGCGCGCCCGCAGTGGCGACCGTGGCGGTGAACGCGACGGTGGGGGTGGGCCCACCGGCGAGGGTCGCGGATGCTGTCCGCCGGGCGGTGGACGCGGGCTACCGCACGGTGAAACTGAAGCTCACCGGGGATCTGACCGACGTCGACCGCCTCATCGCCGCCGCCGACGCGGCCGGAGCTGCCCGCCTCCGCGCCGACTGCAACGGCGCAGCCGACCGTGCGACGGCCGCGGCGATCTGTGCTGCTGCGGCCGATGTGGGGGTGGAGTTCATCGAGCAGCCACTGCCGGCGGCCGAGCTCGATGGCCTCGCAGAGCTGACCGCGACGGGCTGTCCGATCGCCGTCGATGAGGGGCTGGCGCAGCATGACCTCGCCGCGATCGCCGAGGCGGGGGTGACGGTGGTCATCTGCAAGCCGATGGTCCACGGTGGACCGCGTGCGACGCTCCGGCTCGCGGCTGAGGCCCGGGCGGTGGGGTTGGAGTGTGTGGTGACGACGACGTACGATGCAGCGATCGCCCGCACGGCGGCGGCGCACGTGGCTGCGGCCATCGGTGGGCCCTTCGCCCACGGGGTGGCCACCGGTGGGCGCGTCGCGACCGACATCGCACCCGACCCGCTCACGGTGATCGATGGCACCGTCCGCATCGGGACCGCTGTGGGTCTCGGTGGGCTCGCTGCCCGTCGCTACGACTCCGGGGTGTAGGCCTGCCCCGCACCCGCGTCGGCCTGCATGCGTCGCACCGCCGCCGTCGCCGTCGATGAATCGTAGCCGAGGATGAGCTCGTCGGCGAACGGCTCCACCGCCTGCATCGCTGCGATGAGCGCGTCGATCCGGACGTCCACCGCGTACAGCTCGATCGCCAACCGCACGTCGTGGGGTGCCAGCCGCTGCCGGAACCCCGCCGCGATGGCCTCCAGCCAGTAGGTCGTCGCGTAGGCGGGATCGTACAGTGGGACCACGATGGTGTCCACGAGTGGGGCGACCGTCGTGAGGTCGACCCCCGTGCGCGCCCGCAGTCGACCCGGATACGGGTCCGGGTGGACGCTCACCACCCGCCGTCCCGACACCGGCTCCAGGGCCGACGCGATGAAGCTGGTCACCACCGAGGCACGCCAGCTGTGGCGGTCGTCCGTCGCCGCCTCCGCGAACGCGGCCTCGCAGCGCTCGCACCGGCAGAACCCCGTGTCGGGGAAGCCCACCTCATCGAGTCTGACGTCCGGCGCGGTCTCTGCGGCCTCGGCGACCATCTCCAGCAGCCCCGCGCGGTACCCCGCATGGGTGGGGCAGACCGCGGCCCAGTCGAACCGGGGGTCCTCCGCGTCCGCCCGCTCACCCGCAGCATCCACCGCCACCAGATCGGGGTTGCCCATCGCCGTCGCGTTGTCCCCGAAGCACGCGATCGTGTTGACCGCCTCCTCGATGGGTGCGCTGGCGCGCCCGGAGACGTCCTTGGCCTCGAAGTAGGTGGTCTGGAACTCCGGGATGCCCCGGTCACCCGCATGTCGTGTGACGATCCCGAGCATGCCCGCGCATCGCACGTGGGCCGATAAGAGGCGTTCGTCTGCTCAGAAGCCCACCGCGAGCAGGTCGGGCACCGCCGCATCGGCGATGAGCCCCCGACAGTACCGACAGCGCAGGTGCCCGTCGAGCACGCGGAACCGCGTGGTCACCGGCTCGTCCTGGTTCGTGATGCAGTTGGGGTTGGGACAGCGCAGCACGCCCTCGACGGCGGTGGGCGTCTCCACCCGCGTCTTCTCGGCGACCTCGTAGCCGCGGATGATGTTGATCGTCGCGACCGGGGCGATGATCGCGATCACGTCGACCTCCTCCTGGCTCAGCTCCCGCCCCTCCACCTTCACGATGTCCTTCGTGGCGATGCGCCCGGACCGGACGTTCATCCCCACCGACACCCCCTCACCGTTCGAGCCATCGATCCCGAGGATCGCGAGCACGCTGAGGGCGGTGCCGGCGGGGAGGTGATCGATCACCGTCCCGTCGCGGATCTTCGAGACGCGCAGTTGCCGGTCGGTCATCGCGGCCCCCCCAGCACCCGCTCGAGCAGCGCCATCCGCACGGCGATCCCGTTCGCCGACTGCCGGAAGTACCACGCGTGGGGCGTCGCATCCACATCCGCGGCGATCTCGTCCACCCGCGGCAACGGGTGCAGCACCGCGAGGTGCTCGCGAGCACCGACGAGGTCCGCCGCGCGCACACGGTACGCACCGGCGACCGCGCGGTACTCCGCCTCATCGGGGAACCGCTCCCGTTGGATCCGGGTCATGTACAGCACATCCAGCTCCTCGAGGCACGCCTCGATGTCCGTGTGCTCGTGCACCCGCACCCCCGCGCTGTCGAGGTCGTAGCGGACGTGATCGGGCAGCTGCAGCGACGGCGGGGCGATGAAGTGCTGGTCCACATCGAAGCGGCTGAGCGCGGCGGCCAGCGAGTGCACCGTCCGCCCGTACTTCAGATCCCCCACGATCCCCACGGCGATGTCCTCGAGCCCCACGGCCTCCTCGATGGTGTACAGGTCCAGCAGCGTCTGCGTCGGATGCTGCCCCGCCCCATCGCCCGCGTTGATGACGGGGATGTCGACGAACTCGCTGGCGACCTGGGCGGCGCCCTCCGATGGGTGGCGCAGCACGATCGCATCGGCGTACCCCTCGATCACACGGACGGTGTCCGCGAGGCTCTCGCCCTTCTGCACCGATGAGGTGTCCACAGAGCCCATGTCGATCACCCCACCGCCGAGCCGCTGCATCGCCGCGGCGAAGCTCATGCGTGTCCGCGTCGACGGCTCGAAGAACAGCAGCCCCAGCAGCCGGTGCGCGAGGCGGTCCTGATGGTCCGCGGGTGCCGCAGCGATCGCCTCTGCGGCGCTGAGCACCTCCTCGATGTCGTCGCGGGTCAACGCAGACGCACTGAGGATGTGCTCCGGTGGCATCACCTCTGGGTGCGGCGGCGGGTCTCTTGAAGCCCTCGCCTACGGCCAGTGCCCCGCGGCCGTCATCGCGTCGACGATCCGCTCGATCCCCACGACGTAGGCCGCGGTCCGCAGTGAGTCGAGCTCCCGCTGCTCGAACGTCTGGATCAGCCCGTCGAACGCGCGGGCGACGTGCGCATCGAGCTCATCGAGCACCCGGCTGCGGTCCCAGCGATGCCCCTGGCGGTTCTGCACCCACTCGAAGTACGAGACGGTCACCCCACCCACGTTCGCGAACACATCGGGGACGACCGGGATGCCCCGCTCGACCAGCATCGCATCCGCCGCGGGCGTCAACGGCCCGTTGGCCGCCTCGACGACGAGCTCGGCCTGCAGCTGCTCGGCGATCTCCCGGTCGACCGCGTTCTCCAGGGCCGCCGGGATCAGGATGTCCACATCCAACGTCAGCAGCTCGCGGTTGTCGATCGCGGTGACCCCCGCGAGCTCACCCACCGCTCCGGTGGCATCCTTCGTCGCGATCGCCGCGCCGACGTCCAGGCCCCCATCGTCGAGGATGCCACCCCCCGAGTCCGAGACGGCCACGATGTCCGCACCCTCAGCATCCAGCAACCGCGCTGCGACGGACCCCACGTTGCCGAACCCCTGGATCGCGACCGTCCGCCCCTCGAGCTGCCACCCCAGGTGTGTGGCCATCGCCCGCGTCGACAGCATCGTCGAGCGCCCGGTGGCGACCACCCGTCCCGGTGAGCCCCCCATCGCCAGCGACTTGCCCGTGACGCATCCTGGCGCGCTGGCGCCTGCGAGCGTCTGATAGGTGTCGCAGATCCAGTCCATCTCCCGGGCGGAGGTGTTCACGTCGGGTGCAGGGATGTCCAGGTCCGGGCCGAACATCGGTGCGAGAGCCACCGCATACGCCCGGGTGAGCCGCTCGCGCTCGGCGGTCGACAGCGTCTGGGGGTCGACCGCGATGCCCCCTTTCCCCCCGCCGTATGGGACGTCGATCACCGCGTTCTTGATCGTCATCCATCCCGCGAGGGCGGTCACCTCCTCCCGGCTCACACCGGGGTGGTAGCGGAGCCCCCCCTTGTAGGGGCCGCGCGCCCCGTTGTACTGCACCCGGAAGGCGGGGAAGGTCCGGAGAGCCCCATCATCCATGCGGATGTCGAGGTTGAACTCGAGCACCCGTTCGGGCGCCGAGAGCCGCTCGAGGAGTCCCGCCGGCAGTGCGAGCTGCTCCGCTGCGGTCGCGAGCTGTGAGCGGAGGCTTGCGGCCGGATCGACATCCGCGGTCATGCGTCGACAGGGGCCACGCGTCGATTAAACCTGCCGACCCGGCTCCTCCAGGCGGGCCTCGAGGGCATCGACCAGGGCTGCGTTGCCCACGAAGACGGGCGTCCGCGCATGCAGCCCCTCCGGTTCCAACCGCAGCAGCGAGTCGGTGCCATCGGATGAGCGACCCCCTGCGGCCTCGACGATCGCCCCGACGGGGATGGCCTCGAACACACTCCGCAGCTTCCCCTGTGGCGCGTCGACGAGCATCGGGTAGCCGAAGATGCCACCGTACGTCAGCACCTGATTCACGTCCCCGATCATCGCCCCGCCGTAGCGCAGCTTCAGGCGACTGTCGTGCTCGATCGACCGGACGAATGCGGTGAAGGGTGCGGTCCAGTTGTGCACGCGCCCCCCGAAGCCGTACACCTGTGGCTCTGCAGGGAGGGTGATCGCCTCGCGCAGCGGTGAGACCGCAGCGTCCGCATCGAGCAACCACTCGGTCACCTCCCCACCCACCGCGGTGACCATCGTCATGATCGGGCCGTAGAGGACGTATCCGGCTGCTTCCAGGTCCACGGCATGACACCGCGCGTCAGCATACACCCCGACGACGGTCCCCATCGCAGCGTTCGGTTGCAGGTTCGTCGACCCATCGAGGGGGTCGACACAGACGGTCAGGTCGCCGGCGCCCACATCGATGGTCGAGGGGCGCTCCTCAGAGCCGTACTGCCCCACCGCCTCCACCGCTCCGATGGCGTCACACAGCAGCTCGTCCGCGAAGACATCCGCGGCGAGCTGGGTCTCCCCGGAGGGGTTGTCCGCATCCAGATAGCGCCGGCGGGAGGGGAGTCCCGCGCGGATCTGTGGAGCCGCCCCAGCGATCGCCGCGAAGACCGCAGCGATCGGGGCATCCATCCGGTCGCCGAAGCTACCCTGCGGGGCGGGGGTCATCGCCTCAAGCTGTGACAGGTGGTGTAAAGAAACCCCGCCGTCTGGCGGGTCACAGCCCGAGGGTGAGCAGGACCGGCGCGAGGAAGGCCACCATCGCCACGTACATCGCCCGTTTCAGCGCCCGCTGTGCGCCCGATGCATCCACCCGTGCCCGCCACACCGACCGCAGCAGCAGCGCATCCGCCACCACGATGATGCCGAGGTACAGCAGCCCGTACGCCCCGAGCAGCACCGGTCCCAGCGACAGCGCCACACTCCCCGCACCGATGAGCATCGCCAGCTGCACGGTGCGCCGTCGTCCCCAGACGATGGCAGCCGTCTGCAGCCCCGCCGTGGCGTCCCCCGCGGCATCCTCGATGTCCTTGATCAGCTCCCTGGCGACGGTGGCGCCGATCACCATCCCCCCCAGGACCGCGACCGTCGGCCCCACCGCACGCACCGCCGCCGCTCCGAACAGCACCGTCGACCCCGTGAGCCAGCCGACGAGCAGGTTGCCGACGAGCACCCGGCCCTTGAACCACTGGGTGTAGCTCCCGAGCGCAAGCAGGTTGCCCGCGGCGATCGCGATCGCCAGCGGTGGCAGCACCAGCGTGCTCGCGAGGGCGATGCCCACGAGCACCCCGCCGAGCACCCGCGCCTCGGTGGGGGTGACCGCCCCACGTGGGAGTGGGCGGTCAGGGCGGTTCACCGCATCCACCGGACGATCGATGAGGTCGTTGATCGCGTTGCCCGCGCCCGTCGCGGCCACCGTCGCCACCGCGGCGGCGGCGACCGCCGTCCCCGGTGCGAGTCCGCCTGCGACCACGGCGCCGGTGACCGTGAGCACCGCCGCGGCGAGGGCGTTCCGCAGCCGCATCAGCTCTGCGACTGCCGCCAGGCTGTCCATACCCCCACAGGCGGAGGGTATGACCTAAACCGACCGATTCTGCGGGTCCTCAGGCCGCAGCGAGGAACCGTTCGAGCAGCTCATGATGGAACGCCACGGCGGCGGGGTCATCCACCGGTGGGTAGCCCGGGTTCGTCACCACCCCATGCGAGTCGACCGCCGCCTCCATCGCCGTGGCGATGCGGTGGACGGCCTCGACCTCCGGGAGCGGTCTGACCCGCTCATAGCCCGCATGCAGCGCCCCGACGAGCGCGTCCCCCCGGTCGGCCCCGACGTACCATCGCGCGATGACGTACTCCGCCTTCGCCACCGCCAGGGCGGGGGCGGTGGCGATCGGACCCTCCCAGTCGATGATCGCCGTGAGGGTGTCCTCCGCACAGAGCGCGTTGCCCGGCCGGAGGTCCCAGGGGAACAGCCGAGCAGGTCCACCCGGCTCCGGCACCGCGATCATCGCATCGGCGAGGTCGACACGGAGGTCGTCGAACGCCGCCGGCAGCCGGCTGAGATGATGGGCGGTGAACGCACCGAAGTACGTCGTCCACGAGGCGGGGTCCCCGACGTACAGCCCATCTGCGCCATCGGCGAGCACGGGTCCGTGATGCTCAGACTCCCACAGCTCATGGACCTCACCCAGCACCGCGCCGAACTGCCGGACGAGGCGCTTCTGCACCGCCTGCGACTTCCCCGTGAACTGCCCATGCAGGTCCGTCCCATCGATGGCATCGGTGGCGATCCACGCCTGTGCACCGACGGTGCCTGCCCGGATGGGTGGCGCGGTGGGGATCGACGTCTCCCGGTCGAGTCGGCTGAGCAGGGCGAGTTCCGTCTCAGCAGCATCCACCGAGCCCGCGCTCTGCAGGATGATGCTCGGCCAGTTGCGGAACTGCACCTCCATCGTCTCACGGCGCCCGCCATGACCGACCGGTCGCACCTGTTCGATGCGCGCGTCCGGGCGGAGCTCCGCGACGATCCGCTCGACCGGCAGCACCGCATCGGTCATCCGAGGATCCCCGCGAGATCGCGCAGGTGTCCGAGGATGTGGTCCGGACTGTACGGGTCGGGGTCCGCCGCCTCGGGGTGGTACCACGCGGAGGCCAGCCCCGCGTTGTGTGCGCCCGCCACATCATAGCGCAGGGAGTTGCCCACATACAGCGTCCGGCCGGGGTCGACACCGAGCGCAGCGGTCGCGGTCTCGAAGGGGTCGACATGCGGCTTCCGGCGGGGCAGGTCGCCCGCGTACACGATGCTGTCGAGGCGGTCCTCGAGCCCGAGCGTCTGCACCTTCGCCACCTGGCGATGCGACGGTCCGTTCGTGATGAGTCCCACCGGTCCGTGCCGCTCCGCGAGCGTGAGCGCATCCGGTGCGCCCTCGGTGTACTCCACCGCCCCGTGGTCGATCCCCGCGTAGAACGCCTCCGCAAGTGCGACGGGGTCGACGTCACGCCGGTCGTGCTGGGCGGCCAACCGGGCGAAGCCCACACCCAGGTAGCCGATGTGGTCCTCCGGGTCGGGGTCACCATCGAGCTCGGCCCACAGCGCATCCGGCGAGCCGAACGGGTCGACCTCGAGCGTCTCGAACGCGGCGGCATAGCCGCTCGAGGGGTCGGTCATCCGACGGCAGAGGGTGTCATCCAGGTCGAAGACCACCGCATCGTAACGGCTCACACCCACCATCGGGCACGGGAGGGCAAAACGCTGCGGTGCAGAGCGCACCCGAGCGCTCCGGAGCCCTCAGTAGATCCCGTCGCGTCCCTCGGAGTCGTCCGCATCCCCGTCCGCGGCGGACTCCTCCGCCGGCGCCCCACAGCCGGTGAGCCCTGCGATCATCACTGTCAGCCCCGCTCCCAACATGGTGCGCCTGTCCATACAGCACCGCGGGTGCCGGGGCGAATAACGGTTCTGCGCTGGTGTGTGGGTCACATCGACAGGATGTTGCCGGTCGCGACCCCCTTCACACGTGTATGGAGACCGCACTGATCGGTGCAGACGAGATCAGGTCCTCGACGCCCATGGAGACCCTCATCCCCGCCATCGAGGACGCGTTCGCGCGGGCGGGCTCGGACGAGGTCCAGATGCCGGCGAAGTCCTATCTGCACCTCGAGGCCTTCGGTGGTGACTTCCGGGCGATGCCGGCGTATCTGAACAGTGCACGGGGACCGGCTGCGGGGATCAAGTGGGTCAACAGCCATCCCACGAACGCCGCGGAGGGACGGTTCCCCAGCGTCATGGGGGTGTACATCTACGCGGATCCACACACGGGGTTCCCACGGGCCATCATGGATGGGACCGAGCTGACGATGCGGCGGACCGGCGCCGCCGCGGGCGTGGCGACCGACCACCTGGCCGCACCGGATGCGGCCTCACTGGGGCTCATCGGCGCGGGCGCACAGGCGGCCACCCAGGCGGAGGCGATCACCACCGTCCGCCCGATCGAGCAGATCATCGTGAGCGATGTCGACACCGAGCGTGCTGAAGCGATGGCGCAGGAGCTCGCGGACCTCGCGCCCACCCGGGTCGGGTCGACGGCAGCGGCCGCCGGCTGTGCGATCTGTTCGACGCTCACACCCGTGCGTGCGCCCATCGTCGAGGCTGCGATGCTCCGGGAGGATGCCCACATCAACGCGATGGGTGCGGATGCGCCAGGCAAGCAGGAGCTGGCACCAGCGATCCTCCAGGCCGCGACCGTCGTGATCGATGACACCGAGCAGGCACACCACTCCGGTGAGGTGAACGTCCCGCTGGAGGAGGGGCGCATCTCCACCGGGGCGATCGCCGGGACGCTCACGGAGGTGATCGCCGGGTCGATACCGGTCGATCCGACAGCCCAGACCGTCTTCGACTCGACGGGGCTGGCGATCCAGGACGTCGCCACCGCCCAGCTCGTCGTGGAGGCCACCGACCTGGATCGGCACCCGAGCTTCGACCTGGTGGGGGTCGGTCGATGACCCGTGGGCCCCCTGCGGTGGTGGGTCAGCTGTGCGGTGCGGGCCGGGCGGCCCCATGACCCGGATCGACGCCGTCGGCGTCGAGGCGGTCACATACCCCCTTGCTGCGGCGTTCCCGATCGCCTCAGGCACACAGGAGTCCGCCGCTGTCCTGCGGGTGACCCTCCGGGACAGCGCCGGACACGTCGGTGTGGGCGAGGCCGCACCCGTCCCGCACATCGTCGGCCATGACCAGCGGGCCGCCCATGCGGCCGCGCTGCGGTTGGCACCGCTGGTGGAGGGCGCCGACCCCACCGCGGTCAGACCGCTGCACCGACAGCTGTGGGGCGACCCTGCTGCGAACGTCTCCGCGATCCATGCGATCGAGATGGCGCTCATCGACCTCTGCTGCCGCGCCCTGAGCGTCCCCATGGCGACCTATCTCGGTGGGCCACCCCGCGCGGTCCGGACCGACATGACCGTGCCGATGGTCGAGCCCCAGGCGGCTGCGGCACGGGCCGCTGCGGCGGTGACCGCAGGCTTCACGCAGCTGAAGGTCAAGACGGGGGGTGGCCTCACCGACGACATCGCGCGGGTGCGTGCGGTCGCCGACGCCGCGCCAGCAGCGGAGCTCACGATCGATGCGAATCAGGGTTGGACCACAGACGAGGCGGTCGCCTTCGCCGATGCGATGGGGGATGCGGCGATCGACATCAAGCTGCTCGAGCAGCCCCTCCCCGCGGGGGCGCTCGATGAGCTCGCACAGCTCCGTGCGGCGATCGCCCTCCCGGTGGCCGTCGATGAGGCGGTCTTCACCCCTGCAGATGCACATGCGGTCATCGCTGCGGATGCGGCGGATATCATCGTCCTCAAGCTGGCGAAGGCAGGGGTCCTCGGTGCGCTGGACATCGCCGCCATCGCCCGGGGTGCGGGCGTCGACCTGATGATGGGCTGCATGGTCGAATCGGCTGTGGGCATCCACACCAGTGCACACGTCGTCGCCGGGCTGGGGGGGTTCATCCACGTGGACCTCGATGGGAATCAGCTCCTGACGGACGATGTGGTCGACTCCGGTGGGGGGCCGACGATCTCCCCTGCCGGTCCTGGGCATGGGATCACCCTCGACGCGGCCTGAGCATCCGCCGCCGGTGCGGGGTGGTCCCGATCTGGTGGGGCGAGGCCGCTGCCCACCACCGACGGGTGTCCGACCACCCCGGTGTGCTCCTCACACTGGGCGGACCCCCTCATCACTGGAGACGGACCACCCCACAGCAGCGGCTGCGATCAGCTGTCGCTCCGCACGGCGCAGGATCCGGTTCACCACCGAGCCGTCCACCTCCAGCCGGGCAGCCAGCTCCGCCTGGGAGATCGCCCGCGGCAGCTCATAGTAGCCCAGCTCGATGGCGAGGCTCACCACCTCCCGCTGCCGGTCCGTGATCCGCCCCTCAGGGGTGTACCGGGAGCTCACCTCCTCGATCGTGAAGTGGACACCCCGACGGTCGAGCGCCTCGCGGAATGCGGACACCTCCGCCTCCGGCAGCAGGTACTCCACGTGCAGGTGCCCCTCGGTCACGACGATCGGGTAGAGCGGGGCCACCGCGATGTCCTCGATGACCCGGTAGCCCTCGGGCACAGGCCCACGGACCCGGACGATCGCGACGCCCGGGCCGGTCTCGATGACAGCGACCTCATGGTCGTCCCATCCCGCCATCACATCGACCACCGCGAGCACCTCCTCGGCGTACACCGCGATGACGCTCGCGACCGTCTCATCGGCCTCATGGGTCGAGAGGAACTCGAGGCGCAGTCCAGCAAAGCGCCGTGCGATCGCCTGGAAATCCTGCATCGGGCCGATCCGCAAGCGGAGGTACGTCATCGCTCACAGCACTCTGGGGGTGTACATATCACTCGCGCCGGCCGCGATCCGCCGTCCAGTAGCCGATGACGACCGCGACCGCCGGAGCCGCAGCCTTCATGAGGGTGATCGCCTCCAGCGGGCCCAGCGTCACCCCCACCGTCGCCAGGGCCCCCGCGATGATGGTCACCGTGGCGGGGGCCCGATCGGCCTGGAGATGCCGTGGGAGCCGTCGTCCCACGACGAGCGCGGTCACCGTCGCCACACCGGGGATGACCCACCCGACGATCCCATCCATGCTGACCGCCGGTGTCTCAGTTGGTCCCGCGGGACTCATCAGCACCGCGGCGGCGACCTCGCCGACGATGATGATGAGGATGAGCGCGACGCTGGCGACGGCGTACGGTAACCCGATCGCGGCGAGCGCGGCGACGAGGTGCTGTCGCATGCCAGTGTGCTGCGCCTGCGCGGGCAAGAGCGTCCAGGGCAACCGGTTGGTGTGTTTATAGCCGTCATCCTTACGGGGTGGCGCCTGTGTGAGCCAGCATGCACGTGCGCACGCTCCTTGCAGTGGTGCTGGTGATCGCTGCGGTGGGCACCGTCGCCGCGCAGGAGGAGACCGCGTACACCCCACCCGGCGACCGTGCTCTCGATGGCCTCGTTGATGGGTACAACGCGAACGTCGACCAGGTCCCGGGGTGGCTCGAGGCGGCCGTCGACGCGGATGTGGTCTACGTGACGATCTACCCCGACGCAGCACACATCCCACCGGACCTCTTCGCGGTGGGTGCGGCGGACACCACACCGACGATCTACCGGTTCGAGATGGGTCCAGGGGGGACGATCCAGGGCTATGCGCAGGTGGAGACGCTCGAGCGTGGTGCCGGTGTCTACGTGGTCGCCACCGGTGCGGACACCATGGACGCGGTGCTGCTGGCGGACGATCCCGTCCGTGCTGGCACCGCGGCGTTCACCGACGGCACACTCCAGCTGCAGGCGAGTGGGATGGTCCAGAACGCGGTGATCCGCGTGGTCCGGATGGCCGCGCAGGTCCGCGGGCTCCTCGGCTGATCTACGCGTCCCCGTACACGGGGACAGACGCCCCCGAGGTCACCCCCGCCGCATCGGGAGAAAGAGGATGACCTCTGCGATCGCCGCCGGCGTCGGCCACGCAGCGTGGTCGGCGTCGGGCATCATCTCGCGGTTCATCGGCGTGTCGATCACCTTCGGCAGGATGGCGTTCGCCCGCACCGCATCCTCCTCGACGGCGATCGACTCGGTGAGGATCTTCACACCGGCCTTCGTCGCCCGGTAGAGCGCATCACCAGCCCCCCCGGCGAGGGCCGACTTCGCCGAGATGGAGACGATGGCCCCCCCGGAGTCGCGCAGATGGGGGATCGCATGCTTCGACGCGAGGAACATCGTCTTGAGGTTCACATCCACGAGCAGGTCGAACGTCTCCAGTGGGGTCGCTGCGACCGGGTCTCCCCCGCGCCAGGTGCCCGCGATGTTGACGAGCGCATCCAGCGACCCCATCTCCTCGACCACCGCATCCACCGTCGCCTCGACGGCCGCCTCATCGGTGAGGTCCGCCTGCAGGTACCGGCTGGCGCCCGTCTCGACCTCCGCCGGATCGACGATGTCGACCCCGGCGACGGTGGCGTCGGCGTCCTCGAACGCCGCGACGACCCCACCGGCGAGCGCCCCCGCCGCCCCCGTCACCAGCACGACCTGTCCGTCCATCGACTGTGTCTGTGTCATACCGACGCATGGTGGTGGACCGGCATTAACCCCCGGACCGAGGGTCATCGTCTTTGCTGCGCGCACCCAGCGTCCCGTATGGACAGACCACCCACCGCAGCGCTGATCGGTGGGGCCGTCGTGGTGGTGATGCTGATCATCATCATCGGGGTGCTCAGCGGGCAGCTGACCATCCCGGTGACCTCGCCGGGGAACGCCCCGGCGGCGCCCGCGGGGGTGGCCCCATCGACGATCCCCGCGCTGCCGACGGACATCACCCCGGAGGCCCTGCCGTTCCCCCGAGAGCTGCCCGCGATCATCGTGAGCGGTCTGCTGATCGTCGTCGCAGGTTATCAGGTCTGGCAGCACCGGCAGTGACGGCCATGCGGCGATGCTCCGATGGGTTCAATGGGGGGCGTCGCGACCTCGCGATGAGGGCGCTTAGCTCAGCCTGGACAGAGTGCTTGGCTTCGGACCAAGTTGTCGCGGGTTCAAATCCTGCAGCGCCCGTCTCACACCCACACGCAGATGGGTGAGTGGTCGACGTCGGTCCGGATGCGGCTGGCACGCTGGCCCCTGCGCATCGAGACCGACACGGGGGGTGCCGCGTGGTACAGCGCCGATGACCGCTATCGCTACGCGCTGCTGCGTCGGTGGTCGGCCGCCGCCCCCGACGTGTGGATCATGGCGAACCCGTCGACGGCCACCGCGAGCACGGATGACCCCACGATCGCACGCGTCTGCGCCTTCAGCCGGCGCTGGGGTGCCGGTGGGGTGGTGGTGGTGAACCTCTTCGCGTACCGCAGCACCGACCCCGCGGTGCTGGATCGGGTGGATGAGCCCGTGGGCCCACACTGCGATGCGGTGATCGATGCGGTCGTCGGGGTGGGGGCGCGGACCGTCCTGGCGTGGGGCACGCCGGGACGACGCGGCGGCCGGCCTGCTGCGGTGCTCGACCGCCTGGAGGAGCCGCTGTGGTGTCTCACCCACCTGCAGGATGGCACCCCAGGGCATCCGCTGTACAAGCCAGCCACGCTGCGGCCGGTGCGATATGCGTCCACAGACGCGGGCCCGTCGACCCGCCAGGGGTGACCGTCGAGGGGGCGCGCACCGTGGCCCAGCGTAAGAATTTAGGTGTGCCTAAACCTGCGAACGGCTGCCGTATGAGTCAGATTCACCACACATCGACGGCTGTCCCGTCCACATCCCACAGCACACCGCAGGTGGGCCCATGAGGCGCCGCACCGCGCTGCGGACCGGCATCGCCGCGGGGGCACTCGCGCTCGCCGGCTGCACCGGCGGCTCCGACAGCGCCGCTGTGGAGCCCCAGGTGGCCTTCGCCGACCTGTACGAGCCGGGGCCACTCGGCGAGGAGCGCCCCGTCGAGGGTGGTGTGCCCATCGCCGACCTCCCACCGCTGACCGGTGAGCTCACGATCTACCTGGGTGGGGGCGAGGGGGGCGTCTACCTCGACTTCCTCGACCGCCTCGAGCAGATCTATCCGGCGTTCACCGCACGGGTGCGCGAGGCCCCCGGTGCGGACACCGCGAACACCCTCCTGAACGAGGGGACCGCCTCCCCCGCAGACGTGTTCTGGGCGGTGGATGCGGGTTCGATCGGTGCGGTCGCCGATGCGGGATTGACCATCACGCTGCCCCCTGCGGTCACCGACGAGGTACCGAGCCAGTATCGCCCCGATGACGTCTGGGTCGCCACCTCGGGACGCGCCCGGGCGATCCCGTACAACACGGAGCAGGTCGACCCCACGGACATCCCCACATCCGTGATGGCGTTCCCGGAGGTGCCCGCGTTCACCGACGCACTCGCGTGGTCCCCCACCTACGGGTCGTTCCAGGCGTTCATCACGACGATGCGCTACCTCGAGGGGGAGGCGGCCACACGCAGCTGGCTCGAGGCGATCATCGATGCGGGGGTCACGAGTTTCGCCGATGAGTTCCTCCTGAACAACGGCATCGCCGATGGGACCGCCTCCGTCGGATTCGCGAACCACTACTACGCATGGCGGGTGCGGGAGGCCCGCCCGGACGCCCCCATCGCCCTGGCGTTCACCGAGGGGGATGCGGGCGCGCTCATCAACGTCGCGGGGGCGTGTGCGCTGCGGTCGAGCGACCGGATCGCCCAGGCCGAGCGGTTCATCCAGCATCTGCTGTCGACCGAAGCGCAAGAGTTCTTCACCGTGAACCTGTGGGACTATCCAGTGCTGCCGGAGATGGAGCCCGTCGGTGACATGCCGACGATCGACGAGCTGAACCCGCCGGAGATGCCCCTGGACGTCCTCAGCGACATCCAGCCGACGCTGGAGCTGCTGCGGTCGACCGGAGCGCTGTAGGTGCGGGTGGTGCCGCGGTGGCTGTACGGGGCGCTGCGGTCGGTGTGGCACCTGTTGTTCAATCCCGATGCAGACCCGCCTCGGGTGATCGTCGCGGCGGCCGTGGCCTTCGCCGTCGCCGTCCTCACCCCGCTGCTGTGGGTGGTGCTGCAGGCGCTGCAGATCGATCCCACGACGGGCCTGGCGGTGGTCACCGCCCCCACGACGGTGGCGATCGCGGCCAACAGCCTGCTGCTCGTCACCGCGGTGACGGTCCTCGGGGTCGCGATCGCCGTCCCACTGGCGTTCCTGACGGTGCTGGCAGACCTCCCGCACCGCCGAGCATGGACGGTGCTCGTCGCACTGCCGCTTGTGATCCCCAGCTATGTGGGCGCGTTCGCGTACGTGTCGTCGGTCGGCCCCCGGGGGGCACTCGCGGTCCCGTTGCGATGGCTGGGGCTCGAGGTCGCGTCGATCGAGGGGCTCGGGGGGACCGTGCTGGTGCTCACGCTGTACACCTACCCGTACGTGTTCCTCACCACCCGTGCGGCGCTGATCAGCTTCAACCGACGCCAGCTCGAGGCGGCCTGGGCGCTCCAGGCGTCGACGCCGCGGGCCCTGGTGCAGGTGGTGATCCCTCAGATCATCCCGGCGATCACGGCGGGGGCGCTGTTGGCGGCGCTGTACACGCTCAGCGACTTCGGCACCCCCGCGATCATGCGGTTCGACGTGTTCACCCGGGCGATCTACCTCGAGCTCAACACGTTCGGGGTGGGCCGTGCGCATGCGAGCGTGCTGGCGCTGCAGCTGGTCGCGCTCACGGCGGTGATCCTGTGGATGGAGGCACGCCTCCGGGGCGGACAGGGTGGTGGGGTCGTCGTCGCGCCTGACCTCCGGCCGCTGGTGGAGCTCGGACGCTACCGCCGGCTCGCGCAGCTCGCGCCCGCGATGGTGGTCACCGCGGCGATCGCCGTGCCCATCATCGTGCTGCTGGTCTGGCTGGTCCGCGCGCCCCCGCCCGGCGTCGGGCAGGGTCTGGCCTTCGAATGGGGCTACGTGCTCAACTCGGTGGGTGTCGCCGTCGTGGCTGCGGTGGTGACCGTGCTCGTCGCGATGCCGATCGCCTACTACGCGGGGCGGAGGGATGGTCGGGTGGCCCAGCTGGTCGAGCGTGCGACCTACGTCGGCTACGCCGTGCCGGGGGTGGTGATCGGGCTGGGACTCGTGGTCTTCGCCACCCAGTGGGTCCGCAGCATCGGCGGCGTGAGTCTCGCACAGCTCGTCTACCAGTCGATCCCGCTGCTGGTGTTCGCCTACGTCGTGCGCTTCCTCCCCCAGGCGGTCGGGTCGACGCGCTCGTCGGTCGTCGGTGTCGACCGTGACCTCGTGGGTGCGGCGTGGCTGCTGGGATCGACACCGGTCCGGGCGTTCCGCCGGGTGACGCTCCCGCTGATCTCCCCGGGGGTGCTCACCGGTGGGGCGCTCGTGTTCCTGACGACGATGAAGGAGCTCGATGCGACGCTCATCCTGCACCCCGCGGGCTTCACCACGATCGTGACGTACATCTGGCGGGTCCAGGAGGCGGGGTACTACGAGCTCGCCGCGGTGCCGGCGCTGGTGCTGATCGGGGTCTCGGCGTTGGCGATGATCCCGCTGATCGGTCGCTGAGCCGGCACCTCCCCGACAGTCCCGCCCCGGAGCGCCCGCAGCGGTGCACCCCGCATCAAGACGGCGCACGCGTACGACAGGGATGGGCGGTCTGCTCCCGCTCGCGCGCTCACAGGCGGGGCGGATGCACACGCCGCTGCTGCGGGATCCGCTTGCGGTGCACCGCACCATCTGCATCCACCCGGATGAGCGTCTCCTCGCCCATGCGGAGTGCGGTGAGGTCACCCCCGTAGACGCAGCCGGTGTCCAACCCGATCGCATGCGCGGTGAGGATCGGCGCCTCCACGGGGGTGTGTCCGAAGTAGACCTGATGGGGACCGGTGTACTGCTCCCACCAGAACGACCCGTGGCTGCGGCGGACCGACTGGAGTGTCCGCGTCCGCTGTGCGGCGAGGGTCGCGGTGGGGTCGACCCCCGCGTGGACCACGACGGACTCATCGAC
>JAVLBV010000060.1:0-6044 GCA_031580685.1 Haloquadratum sp.
CCCGCAGGCGCTCGAGGAGTACCACGACCTGATCACCGGCAACGAGATCCTGCAGCTGCGCACGGTCGACACGGGGGTCCTCCCTGCGGACGTGGCGAAGTCGTACGGGGCGACGGGGCCGGTCGCCCGGGGGTCGGGGATCGACTACGACCTCCGGCGGGACGACCCCTACGGCTACTACCCACAGCTGGACTGGGAGGTCGTCACCGAGGCCGAGGGGGACAACTACAGCCGGCTGCTCGTGCGCATGGGGGAGGTCGAGCAGTCCGCCAGGATCATCGACCAGTGCGTGACGCTGCTGGAGGAGTGGCCGGAGGATGACCGCGAGATCCAGTCGAACGTGCCGCGCACGCTGCGACCGGATGACGGCGCGGAGATCTACCGGGCCGTCGAGGGGGCGAAGGGGGAGCTCGGCATCTACATCCGCGCCGATGGGACCGACACGCCGGGGCGGTTCAAGATCCGCAGCCCCTGCTTCTCGAACCTCCAGACGCTGCCGGAGATGTCCCGCGGGGAGTACATCCCCGACATGATCGCGTCACTGGGCTCGTTGGACATCGTCCTCGGTGAGGTCGACCGATGATCCCCGCGCAGGCGCTGCTGCCGGAGACGATCGCAGGCCTGCTCGGCATCGGGGGGACCGCGGGGGTCGTGATCGGCTCGCTGCTGGGGGCGTTCCTGATCGCGAACCTGCTGTTGGTCAACACGGCGATCGCGGGGCCCTGGGCCAAGCGGAAGATCACCGCGGCGTTCACCGACCGCATCGCGGTCAACCGGATCGGCCCCTTCGGCCTGCTCGTGATCGTCGCTGATGCGGTGCGACTGCTGTCGAAGGAGCTGATCGTCCCCGAGAACGTGGACCGCCCGGCGTGGGACATCGCCCCGCTGGTCATCCCCTTCAGTGCGCTGTTGGGGTTCGCGGTCATCCCCATGGGCAGTGGGATCCATCTCGCCGACCCGGAGACGGGGCTCATCTTCGCCTTCGCCGCAGCATCGATCGCCTCGGTGGGGCTGCTGATGCTGGGGTACGCCTCCAACAACAAGTTCTCGCTGCTGGGGGGGCTCCGAGCGGTGGCGGCGAACATCGCGTATGAGATCCCACTCATCATCGTCGCCGCCTCGGTGGTGCTGTTCACGGGGTCGCTGCAGATGTCGGAGATCGTCGCCCAGCAGGCCGCACCGCTGCTGACGGTCGCGGGGATCACGGTCCCACAGTGGTTCATCTTCGTGAACCCCTTCGCCTTCGTGCTCTTCGTCGTCGCCAACATCGCCGAGGTGGGGCGCAACCCCTTCGACATCCCGGAGGCGCCCACGGAGATCGTCGCGGGGTACCAGACGGAGTACTCCTCGGTGTACTTCGTGCTGATCTACCTCGGGGAGTTCATCCACATCTTCCTGGGCGGGGCGATCATCGCCACACTGTTCCTCGGGGGCCCCGCCGGTCCGGTGCTGCCGGGCATCGTGTGGTTCCTCATCAAGATCTGGGCGTTCTTCCTGTTCACCCAGTGGGCCCGCTCGGCGATCCCCCGGCTCCGCGTCGATCAGTTCTTGGACATCGGGTGGAAAGGGTTGCTCGTGTTGGCATTCGCGAACCTCGTGTTGACCGCGGCGATCGTCGGGGTGATCGCATGATCGGCCTGCTGAAGTCGATGGCCACGACGATGCAGCACGCGCTCAACGGTGAGACGTTCACCGTGGAGTACCCCGATGTGGCCCCGGAGGTGTCACCACGGTTCCGGGGGGTGCACAAGTTCAGCCAGGAGCGCTGCATCTGGTGCCGGCAGTGCGAGAACGTCTGCCCCAACGACACCATCCAGATCGTGATGGACGACCAGCGCAACGGCGAGCAGTACAATCTGCACATCGGTCAGTGCATCTACTGCCGGCTGTGCGAGGAGGTGTGCCCGGTGGATGCGATCTTGCTGACGCAGAACTTCGAGTTCACCGCGGACACCAAGGACGACTTCGTGTACAACATGGAGCAGCTGAAGAACGTCCCCTGGTACAAGGACATCGACCCGCTCGCCTCCCGCGAGCCCGACCGCGGCGCGTGGATCGGGGAGGGGGCGGGTGCGGTGGACTACCAGTAACGCGAGCCGGGATTTCACCCGACGCAGCGGCCGTTCTCGAAATGTTCAAAGGGGTTCCTCAAGGAGTCGGTGGTAATGGTTTATGAGACGATCGCGTTCGTGCTGTTCGCACTGGTGACGGTGGGCAGCAGCCTGGGCGTCGTCCTCGTCCGTGACATCTGGCACTCCGCGCTGCTGTTGGGGGTGGCGCTGCTGAGTGTCGCGGTCCACTACATCATGCTGCAGGCGGAGTTCCTCGCCGCGATCCAGATCCTGGTGTACGTCGGCGGGATCCTGATCCTGATCACCTTCGCGGTGATGCTCACCCGCGACATGCGCGGGCCGGAGGTCGAGCTGCGGTGACGACCCGGCCACAGCTGTTCGTGGGACGGCACCTGCTGGGGGGGCTCGCGGCGGTGGGGCTGTTGGTGATGCTGCTGCTGGCGATCGCCACCAGTGAGTTCGGCGATCCGGTGGGCTTTCCGGCCGACGCTTCGATCACCGCCAACATCGGCTATGCGCTGTTCGCACTCCCGATCCAGACCATCCCTGCGGAGTCGTTCCTGGTGGCACTGATCGTGATCGCGGTGGCGCTGGATGTTGCGATCGACGGTGCGGTGTATCTCGCCCGGCGTGAGCCGGCCGAAGAGGAGTCCGGGGGCGAGCGCTGATGGTCCCCGTCAGCTGGTATCTCGCGGTCGCAGCAGCGGTGTTCGCGATCGGCCTGTTCGGCATCCTGACCCGGCGGAACGCGCTGCTGTTCCTCATGTCGGTCGAGCTCATGCTGAACGCCGCGAACATCAACCTCGTCGCCTTCTCTGTGTACTGGGGCAACCTCACCGGCCAGACGTTCGCGCTGTTCGTGCTCGCGCTGGCCGCCGCGGAGGTGGCGATCGGCATCGGCATCATCCTCGTGATGTACCGCAACTTCGATACGACCGACGTCTCCGCCGCCGCGGAGATGAGGTGGTGAGATGGTCGCCGCATACAGCCCCCTGGTCGTCGCACTCCCGTTCGCCGCGTTCGTGATCGCGGTCGCGATGGGGGACCGCCTCCCCCGGAAGGGCGCGGTCGTCGGGTCGCTCGCGGCGGCCGGCGCGCTCGTGCTGTCGGTGCTGCTCGCGGTGACGGTCGCCGCATCGGGGACCTACACCGCGACGGTCTGGCGGTGGGCCGCGGGCGCCGACGGCGTCACGCTGAGCTTCGGCGTGCTCGTCGACCCGCTGTCGACGATGATGCTCATCATCGTGAGCCTCATCGCGCTGCTGGTCCACGTGTTCTCGCTGGGGTACATGAACGATGAGGGCGAACGGGACCTGCCCCGCTACTACGCGGGCCTTGGGCTGTTCACCGCGTCGATGCTGGGGTTCGTCATCGCAGACAACCTGCTGATGGCGTTCATTTTCTTCGAGCTCGTGGGGCTGTGCTCGTACCTGCTGATCGGATTCTGGTACCGTGAGGAGGCGCCGCCATCGGCCGCGAAGAAGGCGTTCCTCGTCACCCGGTTCGGGGACTACTTCTTCCTCATCGGGGTGGTCGCGGTGTTCGCGACCTTCGGCACCGCCCGCTTCGTGGGACCGATGGCCTTCCCCACCCTTGCGGAGGCGGCGATCGCTGGCGAGGTGACGGTCCGTACCTTCGGGCTCAGCCCGCAGACGTGGATCACCGTCGTGGGGCTGTTGATCCTCGGGGGGGTCCTCGGCAAGTCCGCACAGTTCCCCCTGCACACCTGGCTGCCGGATGCGATGGAGGGGCCGACGCCGGTGTCGGCGCTGATCCACGCCGCGACGATGGTGGCCGCGGGCGTCTACCTCGTCGCGCGCATGTACGGCTTCTACGCGGTGAGCCCCGATGCGCTCGCGATCATCGCGCTCGTGGGGGGGTTCACCGCGCTGTTCGCGGCGACGATGGGGGTCGTCAAGCGTGAGATCAAGCAGGTGCTGGCGTACTCGACGATCTCGCAGTACGGCTACATGCTGCTGGGGCTCGGCGCGGGGGGCTATGTGGCCGCGACGTTCCACCTGCTGACGCATGCGTTCTTCAAGGCGCTGCTGTTCCTCGGCGCGGGTGCGGTGATCATCGCGATGCATCACCACGAGGACATGTGGGAGATGGGCGGGCTGCGCCGCCGCATGCCGGTGACGTATGTGACGTTCCTCGCCGGCTCGCTGGCGCTGGCGGGCATCGTCCCCTTCGCCGGGTTCTGGTCGAAGGATGAGGTCCTGTACGAGACGCTCATCCACGCCCTGGGGGGCTCGAGTGTGCTCATGGTGGCGTTCGCGATGGGACTGCTCGCGGTGGTGTTCACGGGGTTCTACACCTTCCGGATGGTGATGCTCACCTTCCACGGCACCCCCCGCAGCACACACGCCGCAGAGCCACAGCCGGTGGGTGTGAGCATGCGTGTCCCACTGATCGTCCTGGGCGTGCTCGCGGTCACCGCAGGGGCGGTGAATGCGGTGCCGCTGCAGAAGCTGACGGGCCTGACGGGGATCGACTTCCTCCACCAGTGGCTCGACGGCGGCACGGCCGCACTCACCGCGCACCACTACGCCGAGCTGCTCCCGTACGCCTCGGCGTATCTCGGTGGGGGGCCGGCGACGACGGTGCTCATCGGCGCGGGCGCCTCCCTGGCGCTCGCCGGCGGGGGCGCGCTCGCCGCGGTGCTGCTGTACCGTGGGCCCGAGCCGACGGCGCACACCGACCGGCTGGGGGCGGTGGGGCGGCTGTGGTACAACAACTACCACCTCGATGAGTTCCAGGTGTACCTCGCACGGGGCGTCACCGCACCGCTTGCGGGGCGGCTCAACGGCTTCGACCAGCGGGGCATCGACGGGGTCGTCAACGGGGTCGCGAGCGTCGCGATCGCCGGGGGCGAGCGCATCAGACGCCTGCAGACCGGGGTGGTCGGCTCGTACGCACGGGTGATCACCATCGGGGTCACCACCCTGCTGGTGGTCATCGCGGTCATCGGGGGGTGGGTGTGATGCTGATCGAGCTGCTGCTGGCGGTCACCTTCGTCGCCGCGCTCGTCACCTTCGTGGTGCCCGATGCGGTGGCCGCACGCGTCGCCGCCGTGCTGAGCCTGCTGCCGATCGGTGTCAGCCTGCTGCTGTGGGTGGGGTTCACCGGCGCGGGCAACGCCCTCCTCGGCGGGCAGATCGCGCACGTCACCGACCTGCGGTGGCTGACGCTCAACGGCTACGAGCTGTACTGGTTCGTCGGGGTCGACGGGATCAGCCTGCCGCTGGTGGTGCTCACGACGGTGCTCACCACGCTCGCGATCGTGAGCGCATGGACCCCCATCGACACCCGGCAGTCGGAGTTCTACGGGCTCATGCTGTTCATGGAGGCGGCGCTGATCGGTGTGTTCACCGCGTTGGACTTCTTCGTGTGGTTCGTCTTCTGGGAGGCGGTGCTCGTGCCGATGTACCTGCTCATCGGCATCTGGGGCGGCCCCGAGCGGCGCTACGCCGCGATCAAGTTCTTCGTGTACACCAACGTGGCATCGCTGGTCATGTTCATCGCGTTCATCGCGATGGTGTTCTCGATGGGCGATGCGGTGCGCACGTTCCGCCTCCCGGCGGTCGCCGCGGCGGTCCGGGAGGGGGCGATCGGCCCGATCGGGGCGCTCGCTCCCGGGACGGTGGAGCTGGTGGTGTTCGTGGCGATCTTCATCGGGTTCGCGGTGAAGGTGCCGGTCGCACCGCTGCACACGTGGCTGCCGGATGCACACGTGCAGGCGCCGACGCCGGTGTCGGTGATGCTCGCGGGGGTGCTGCTGAAGATGGGGACGTACGCACTGCTGCGGTTCAACTTCACCATGTTCCCCGATGCGGCGGTGACGCTCGCGGTGCCGATCGCCGCGGTCGCGGTGATCAGTGTGATCTACGGGGCGCTGCTGGCGCTCGCGCGGGACTCACCGGAGTTCGGGCCGGTCGTCGAGCTGCTGCCGGAGGGGACCAACTCGGTGCT
>JAVLBV010000061.1:0-6034 GCA_031580685.1 Haloquadratum sp.
GCCGTTGGCCTCGACCGTCGCCGTCAGCTCTGTGATCAGCTCGGGCAGCCGCTCGATCGCATCCGCCTTGATCGCCCGCGCCTCCGCCTTCAGCGCCTCGTAGTCGTCGAGCCCCGCCACCGAGGCGACCCGGCCGGCGTTGAACCCCTGGGTGTTCGCCGCGACGGCCGCGCCCTCCGCGTCCATGACCTGCCGGATCGCCGCGGCGGTCGGCGTCCGGTCCGACCCACCGCTACTCATCGGCGGGCTCCTCGACGAGCACCACGTGCACCGCCGCCGGCCCGTGTGCCCCCCGCACGAGCCCGCCCATGTCCGCGGTCGCACTCGGTCCCGTCGCGACGATCGCCGACGTCCCCCGCTCGCGGATCTGCGGGCCCAGCCACGCGAACGCCGAGCGCATGTCGGCGACCACCGCCGCCGCGGGCAACACCGCCACGTGGAGGTCGACGAAGAGGCTGGCGAGCTCGGTGCCCGCCGTGTCCGCAGCCAGGAGGATGCTGCCGTAGTCGGCCACGCCGAGGGCCGCCGGGGTCACCCCGGTCCGCGCCGCCCGCAGCTGGTCGACGGTGGGCTCGACGGTCACCGATGTGGGCAGCGTCGCCCCCTCGATGGCGATCGGCACCCCCACCGCCGGTGGGCGCACCACCGCCTCGATCGCATCGGCCACATCTGCAGGCGCCACCCGTGAGACGCCCACGTCGAGCGCCCCGAGCTTCGTTGCGAGGCTGCCCACCACGTCCGTGCTCATGAGGATGTGTTCGATGGTGGACATTTGACTGTTTGCCACCACCGATTGCACGGATGGCAAAATTGGTTACTTTTATGATAAATCCCTTTTCAGAATCAAGTGAACACATGGCGGATACCCACAGTCCCCTTTGTCGTGATGCACCGTGTGGTGATGAGATGGTCCGATGACCAGCGGCATCGAGCTGCTCGCGGCGGCGCTCCCGCTGCTGATCGCCGGGGGGCTGGTCGTGGGGCTGCTGTGGCCGGCGACCCGGGCGATGCCCATCGCGTGGGTCAGCGCGCTCGCGATCGGCTACCTGGTGTGGAACATGCCACCGGCGTGGCTGGGGGCGGCGTCGGTCGTCGGGGTGATGACGGCGCTGCAGATCCTCTGGATCGTCTTCGGGGCGCTCGTGCTGCTGTACACCCTGATGCAGGCGGGTGCGTTCGACCGGATCAACCGGGGGTTCGCCGCCGTCTCCGATGACCGGCGGGTGCAGATCGTGCTGCTGGGCTTCTTCCTCGCGACGTTCATCGAGGGCGCGGCGGGCTTCGGCACGCCCGCGGCCGTCGTCGCCCCGCTGCTGTTGGGGCTGGGGTTCCCCGCGCTGGCGGCGGTGATCGCCGCGCTGATCGGGCACATCATCGCCGTCACCTACGGCGCGGTGGGCACGCCGATCATCGTGGGGATCCAGAACCCCCTCGGCGCCGTCGAGTCCACCCAGCTCGCCATCGAGGCGGGCGGGTACAGCGTCCCGGAGTACGCCCAGCTGATCGCGACCTGGGCGGCGACGTACCACACCATCGCCGGCGTCGTGATGCCGCTGTTCGCCGTGGGGATGGTGGTCTACTTCTTCGGGGACCGCGAGGAGCGCTCGCTGCAGCCCGCGTGGGAGGCCGCCCCGCTCGCGCTGTTCGCCGGCGTCGCCTTCGTCATCCCCTACCTCCTGGCGGCGACGTTCCTCGGTGGAGAGTTCCCCTCGCTCATCGGCGCGATGGTCGGCGGGGGCATCACCATCGGGGTGCTGCGGGCGGGGTACCTCGAGCCTGCGGGCGAGTGGGACTTCCCCCCACGCGAGGAGTGGCCCACCCACTGGGTGGGGACGATCGAGCCCGGTGGCTCGGCGATCGACGCCGAGGCGGACGAGGAGATCTCGCTGCTGGCGGCGTGGTCACCGTACATCGCGCTCGTGGTGCTGCTGGTCGTCACCCGCGTCGTGGATGACGTCGTCGCGTTCCTCCAGCAGGACCTGTTCATCACCCAGTGGTCGGGCATCTTCGGGACCGACCTCGCCGGGAGCATCTCCTGGGCGTACGTCCCGGGCTTCTGGCTGGTCGTGAGCGCGCTGATCGCCATCCCGCTGTTCGGGATGTCCCGCCAGCAGGTCACCGCGGCATGGCAGGAGGCCGCCGAGAAGCTCGTCGCCCCGCTGATCGCGCTCGTGTTCGTCATCGCGATGGTCCAGGTCATGCTGCAGTCGGGCGCGCACCCCGGTGCGCCGGAGGCGGGCAGCATGATCCAGGCGCTCGCGTCGTTCACCGCCGACAGCCTGGGGCCCGCGTACCCGCTCATCGCGGCGCTGATCGGCGCACTCGGGGCGGCGATGGCCGGGTCGAACACCGTCTCGAACATCACCTTCGGGGGGTTCCAGTTCGAGGCGGCGACCGCGCTCGCGCTGCCGACCCAGCTGGTCGTCGGCGCACAGGCCGTCGGGGGCGCCATCGGCAACCTGATCGCGATCCACAACGTGGTCGCCGCGCTCGCGACGGTGGGGCTCGTCGGGCAGGAGGGCCGCGTGATGCGGCTGAACCTGATCCCGCTGGTGTACTACTCGGCGGTGGTGGGCATCCTCGCGATGCTGTTCAGCTACCTGCTGTTCCCCGGGCTGTTCTGAGCGGGCCGACCCCACCCGTTATCGCCACCGGGGCGTGAGCCGGGGTATGCAGCTGGGGTTCCACTCGGTCTCCGCCGAGCACACCGACGTCGCCGTCGACGTCGAGGGGCAGATCCCCTCGTGGCTGGAGGGGACGCTCATCCGCAACGGCCCCGGCCGCTTCGACACCGCCGCGGGGACGGTCAACCACTGGTTCGACGGGCTGGCGATGCTGCGCGCGTACCGCTTCGCCGACGGCACGCTGCGGTACACCAACCGCCTGCTGCGCACCGAGGCGTCCGCCGCCGCCGACCGCGGGCAGCTCACCGGGCAGTTCGCGACCGATGGGGGCACGCTCTCGCGGCTGCTGCGGCCGCTGCAGCTGCTGCGCGGGGCCGCGGGCACCGACAACACCAACGTGCATGTCGCCGCGGTCGACGGGGCGCTCATCGCGCTCACCGAGACCGACACCCGCATCGCCGTCGACCCCGAGACCCTCCGGGTCCGCGGCCACTTCCGCTTCGACGACACCGTCCGCGAGGACCTCACCACCGCCCACCTCGCGGTCGACCACACCACCGGGGAGACGTTCGGGCTCGCGACCACCTTCGCCCCCCGCCCCCGCTACCACATCCTGCGGGTCGGTCCCGACGGCCGCCGGCGCACGACGCTCGCGACGGTCGACGCGCGCGGGCCGGCGTACATCCACGACCTCGCCGTCTCGGAGGCGGCGGTCATCCTCATCGAGACGCCGCTGCAGCTGTCGGTACGCGCGGCGCTGTCACCGCTGAGCGACGGCCCCATCGACATGCTGCGGTGGCGCCCCGACGCCGGCGCGCGGATCCACCGCATCGACCGCACCGACGGCAGCCACACCGCCCACGCGGTCGCCCCCACCTTCTGCTTCCACATCATGGCCGCAGAGGAGACCCCCGAGGGGCACGTCGTCGATGCGGTCACCTTCGAGGACGGGCAGATCGTCGAGGCGCTGCGGCTCGACCGCCTGCGGACCGTGGGCTTCCCCGACGGGCCGACGGGGCGGCTCACCCGCTACCACATCACCGACGATGGGGTGCGCACCACCCGGCTGACCGCCGCGGGCGTCGCCTTCCCCCGGGTCGCACCCGGCGACACGACGGTGGGGTACGCCCAGGCGACCGACCCCAGCGACGCGACGGGCGTCTGCCGCATCGACCGCCGCACCGGGGCGACCACCAGCTGGCATCGCAGCGGCCGCTACTGCGAGGAGCCGGTCCCCGTGGGTGGCCCCGACGGGCAGACGGTGGTGCTCGTGCCCACGCTCGATGTCGCTGCGGGCCGCACGCGGCTGCGCATCTGCGATGGGGAGACCCTCGAGCCGCGGGCGGTCGCGACGCTGCCGATCGCCGAGCCGTTCGGCTTCCACGGCCGGTGGTTCCCCACCGGGACGTTCGGCCCCGGTCGCAGCTCACACGCCTGAGAATCGGTCCACCACCTATTTCAGCGTCGACGCGGACGGCTCAGATATGCACGCAGACGCGCGAAGGGAGGGAGCATGAGCGAGTTCGCCGCGACCGTCGAGCGCTCGCTCGACCCCTCCGCGGGCCTCGAGTTCGCCGACCGTGTCGATGCCCAGACGATCGCGCTGGCGGACCTGATCACCGCGGGTGAGCTGGACAACCCCGGCTTCGCCATCGGCCTCGAGCTGGAGGTGTACGCGGTCGACGATGCCAACCGGCTCGCCCCGCTGCCACCGGCGGTCTTCACCGCGTGTGCGAAGGAGCTGGGCGTGCACAACGCCGAGCTCAACACGCGGGCGACGGCGTTCGATGCCGCGGGGATCGACGCCCAGCTGGATGCGCTGATCGACGCGCTCGCCGCCGCGCGTGCGGCGTTCGACGCCGCCGACCGCCGCCTGGTCATGGACGGGATGTGGACGGTGGGCCCACCCGGTGGGGCCCGCGCGTACCTCGAGGCGATGAGCGAGCGCGACGGCGTGCCTGTGGCCACCCACATGCGCGAGAACGCCCGCTACGCCGCGTTGGACCGCGACATCGTCGGCCGTGCGGGTGGGGAGGTGACCGTCGCCGTCCCCGGTGCGACGCTCACGCTGCCGTCGATCATCGCCGAGTCGCTGACGACGTCGATCCAGCCACATCTGCAGGTGCCCACCGCGGCCGCGCTGCCGACGTACTACAACGTCGCCCTGCGGACGATGGCACCGATCCTCGCGGTCGCGACCAACTCGCCGTTCCTGCCGTACGACCTGTACGATGCGGATGCGGACCCCGCGGCCGTCGTCGATGCGACGCACCATGAGCTGCGCATCGCGGTCTTCGAGCAGTCGATCAACACCGGCGATGCGAAGGTGCGCTTCCCCGGCGACATCGACGATGCGGCCGACATCGTCCACCGGGTGCGCGATGACGCCACACGCGCCCCGTTCTGCCGCGAGTGGGTCGATGACTCCGACCCCGTCGACTTCCGCGACCAGTTCTGGGAGCTCGACCACAAGCGGGGGACCTACTGGCGGTGGCTCCGCGGGATCGCCGGGGGCCAGCCCGTCGACCCCGGCAGTGAGCAGAACCTCCGGATCGAGTACCGCCCACTGCCCACGCAGCCCACCCTCGAGGAGAACGTGGCGCTGCAGCTGTACGTCGCCGGGGCGATCCGCGGGCTCGTCGCCCGCGAGCACCCCATCGCCACCCTCCCGTGGGAGGATGCACACGACAGCTTCTACGCGGTCGCCCGTGACGGGCGCGACGCGGAGATCGCGTGGGTCCGCGCCGGCGGCCGCCGCACCACCGACCAGGCGGAGATCTACGATGAGCTCACCGAGGCGGCGCTCGTCGGGCTGACCGAGGCGGGCATCTCACGCGGGCTCGCCGCCGCGCACATCCGCCCGATCACCGACCGCATCGCGGGGGGGATGACCCCCAGCGAGTGGAAGCTCGAGCGCGTCCGGGAGGGGCTGGCCGCGGGGCGACGCTGCCGGGGATCACCCCCGAGGTGTTCATCGCGGGGATGCAGGCGGACTACGCCGCGGTCGCCGAGACCACCCACGCGCTCGCGGGGGAGCTCGCCGATGCGGCGACGGTCACCGTCGAGACGCCCGCGGGCACCGACCTCCAGGTCGATGTGCGTGACCGCAGCTGGCAGACCGACACCGGCGCGGTCACCACCGCGGGGGCGTTCTCCAACCTGCCCGCCGGCGAGACGTTCATCGCACCCGCCAGCGCGGAGGGGTCGGTCGTGATCGACGGGACGATGCGCCCGCACGGGCGGCTGGAGGCGGAGCCGGTGCGCTTCGACGTCGCCGACGGGCAGGTGTCGGCGATCTCCGACCCCGCGATCGCCGCCCAGGTCGCCGAGGCCGCCGAGGCGGTGGGTGCGGCCGCATCGAACTTCGCCGAGCTCGGCATCGGCACCAACCTGGGCGTCACCGAGCTCGT
>JAVLBV010000062.1:0-1977 GCA_031580685.1 Haloquadratum sp.
GCCATGACGAACGGACCCAGTGCGAGGAGGCTGCTCGCCACCGCGGCGGCTGCTGCGGCCACCACGCCGGCGAGTGCGGGCTCGCGACGGTGGCGGCGGATCACCGCCAGCAGCGCGTCGCCGCTGGTCCCGAAGCGGAGGATCGTCACGATCCGGCTGAGGTAGAGGCTGAGGCCGTAGAGGGCGAGCACGGGGACCGCCCACATGACCTGTGTGAAGGGGTCCGGCGGGGTGAACATGGCACCGGCGATGAACACCCCGACGGTCGCATGTCGCCACTTCTCCCGGAAGGTGTGGTAGCGGACGATGTCCGCGTAGGTGAGCAGGCTCATCGCCAGCGGGAGCTGCGAGGCGAGCCCGAAGGAGATCGTCAGCAGGACGATGAACTCCGTCCACCGGACGATCGAGTACGTCGGCGCGAAGCCCGCATTCAGCGCGTTCTCCGCCAGGAAGGCGAAGACGAACGGGAAGAACACCCCATAGCCGTACGCCAGCCCCCCGACGAACAGGGTGAGCACCGCCAGCGCCAGCAGCAGCAGCTGCCAGGTGGGCACCGGCGCCCGCGGCCACAGGTCCCGCGCGCGCAGCGCATCCCGCGAGACGTAGATGAACACGGGCAGCGTGACGATGGCCGCGGCGATCAGGCTGATCTTCGCCTGCAGCAGGATGACGTCGAAGGGGGTCTGTGCGATGATCTGCACGGCGCCGGCGACCTGCGCCTGCATCTCCGCGCGGGTGACGGCCTTCAGCGCGTCCCACACCGCGAGCCGGAGCAGATAGAAGCTCCCGAGGAACATGATGACGAAGACGACCGCGACCTTCTGCAGGTCCCGCTGCGCGCTGCGCAGCATCGCACGGACCGTCGCCGTCCCGTCCCCGACAGCCGCGTCCACCGGGGAGCGTGCCGAGCTCATACCGCAGAGAGTCGCGGGCCGGTTATCAACGTTGTCAGGCGAGCAGGACGCGCCGGAAAGGGCTATACGCCACTGGCGGCGGTCGCCCGGCGGCTGGCGACCGCGGAGGTGCCGGTGCCCGTCGGGGCGAACATCGCCCTCAGCGACGATGCGGACCCCGCGGACGCACCCGCCGACTACGCCGCGACCTACACCGCGCTGGCACCGCATGTGGCGTACGTCACGGTCAACGTCTCCTGTCCCAACCGCCCCGAGCACACCGCCCTGCAGGACCCCGACCGGCTCGCGGCGATCATCGACGCGGTGACCGCCGCGGGACAGACGCCGGTGTTCGTGAAGCTCTCGCCGGACCTCTCGGCGGCGGGTGTCACCGCCGCCGTCGAGCTCGCGGAGGCGGGTGGGGTCGCCGCGATCATCGCGAGCAACACCACCACCGACCGCTCGATGCCGCTGTCGGATGCCCACGCGACGGAGCCGGGTGGGCTGTCGGGGCGGCCGCTGCGCGAGCGGGCGACCGCGCAGGTCCGGCAGATCGCCGCGGAGACCGCGCTGCCGGTCGTCGGCGTCGGTGGCGTGGCGACGGGGGCGGATGCGTACGAGAAGATCCGCGCGGGCGCGACGGCCGTGCAGCTGTACACCGCGATGGTCTACCGGGGGCCGAGCGTCGCCGCCGCGATCGCCACAGAGCTCGCGGCGCTGCTGCGCGCGGACGGCTACGACTCCGTCACCGAGGCGGTCGGCGCCGACCTGTGATCAGCGGTGGACGATGCAGGCGTAGCCGCCCGCATCGATGAGCTCGCCCTCGCCGTCGTAGGTGCGCTCGCGCTCGACGGTGTACATCCCGGGGTCGAGGTCGACGCCCGCCAGGTGCAGCCCCGCCTCGTCGAGGGTGTACGCACCCGCGTCGATCGCCGCCTCGATCTCGGGCACCTGCGCGCCGAAGGCGGGCCCGACCGCCCCGTACGCGAGGTCGATGCCCGTGATGCGCTCGGTCACCGTGGGCGCCTCATCGCGCAGCTGCAGCGTCTCGACGTGCATCACGCGGGCGATGTCCTCCCGGTAC
>JAVLBV010000062.1:2074-6025 GCA_031580685.1 Haloquadratum sp.
CGCGCTCGGTCACCGTGGGCGCCTCATCGCGCAGCTGCAGCGTCTCGACGTGCATCACGCGGGCGATGTCCTCCCGGTACGCCCCCACCGGTGCGGTCACCTCCACGCGTGCGAGCGGGGCGTTCATCGGCAGCTGGGCGTCGCTCTTGTACTTCCGCAGCGCGCCGACGACCGCCATCGCCGTCTCGCCGGCGGGGATGTCCGCGTCGACCCCCAGCGGGGTGGGCCAGCTCGCGTGGTGGATCGACGCCGCGGGGTCGGGCGCGTACATCGCGTGGTACAGCTCCTCGGTGATGTGCGCGAGGATGGGTGCGAACAGCCGGAGGAAGCGCTCGTGGGCGATGCGGACGGTCGTCGCCGCCGCGGCGTCGTCCTCCTCGCGGATGCGCTGCTTGGCGATCTCGAGGTAGTCGTCGCAGAAGGTGTGCCAGAAGAAGCTGCGGAGGCCATCGCGTGCCTTCGAGAACGCGAAGCGCTCCATGCGGTCGGTGAGCCGGGCGATCTCGGCGTCCTGTGCGGCCAGCAGCCACCGGTCGATCGGCCGCAGCGCCTCGAGGGGGACGTCGGTGTCGACCTCGGCGGTCAGCGCGTCGACGAGCCGCGAGGCGTTCCACAGCTTCTGGATGAGCTTCTCGCCCGCGCGCAGCCCCTCCTCGGCGTAGGGGATGTCGTCGCCGACCGCAGAGGAGGCGGCCCAGTAGCGCGCCGCATCGACGGGGTAGCGCTCGAGGACGTCCTCGGGGCTGACGACGTTCCCCTTCGACTTCGACATCTTCTGGCGGTCCGCATCGAGCACCATCCCGTTGATCAGCACCCGCTCGAAGGGCACCTCGCCGGTGTGCTCGAGGCACTTGACGACCGTGTGGAACAGCCAGAAGGAGATGATGTCGTGCCCCTGCGGCCGCAGCGTGAAGGGGTACAGCTCCGGCCGTGCCATCGTGAACGCCTCGGCGTCGGCGTCCCAGTCCCACCCCGCGTTGATCAGCGGCGTGAGCGAGGAGGTCGCCCACGTGTCCAGCACGTCGCCCTCGGGGGTGAACGACGCCGCCCCGCAGTCGGGGCAGGCGTCGACGGGTGGGGCATCGGTGAGGGGGTCCACCGGCAGCTGCGTGCGGTCGGCCAGCACGGGCGCGTCGCAGCCGTCGCAGTACCACACGGGGATGGGGATGCCCGAGGAGCGCTGCCGGGAGATCGCCCAGTCCCACTGCAGCCCCTCGATCCAGTTGCGGTAGCGGGTGAACATCTTCTCGGGCACCCACTCCATCGCCGCGCCCGCCTCGAGGTACGCGTCGGTGCGGTCGAGCACGCGGATGTACCACTGCGCCTTCACGAGGAACTCGATGCCGGTGCCACAGCGCTCGTGCACGTTCACCGTGTGGGTGATCGGCCGGCGGTCCGCGAGCGCCCCCGCCGCGTCGAGGTCGGCGACGATCGCCTCGCGCGCCGCCTCGGCGGACAGCCCCGCGTACCCCGCGGCGACGTCGGTGAGCGTGCCCGACTCGTCGATCGCCAGCCGCAGCGGCAGGTCGTGCGCCTGGTACCACTCGATGTCCGTCTGGTCGCCGAAGGTGCAGCACATCACCACCCCCGTGCCCGTCTCCGCATCCACGCGCTCGTCCGCGAGGATGGGCACCGTATGGCCGAAGATCGGCACCGCGACCTCCTCGCCGACGAGCGTGTCGACGCGCGCATCATCGGGGTGGATGAACAGCGCCACACACGCCGGCAGCAGCTCGGGGCGCGTCGTCGCGATCTCGACGGCCTCGACCGCATCCGTCGAGGTGACCGCGAAGGTGATGTCGTTGAAGTGGCTCGCGCGCTCGGCGTCCTCCGTCTCGACCTGCGAGATCGCCGTCTCGCACTCGGGACACCAGATCGCCGGCGCCTCCTTGCGGTACTGCCGGCCGCGCTCGGTCAGGTCGATGAACGAGAGCTGGCTCAGCCGCTGGACCGCCGGCGAGATCGTCTGGTACGTCTGCGACCAGTCGATCGAGATGCCCAGCTGGCGCATCTCGTCGGTGAACTCCGCCTCGAAGCGGTCGCACACCTCGCGGGTGAGCTGCTGGAACGCGCCGCGGTCGTAGTCCTGGTGGGCGATGCCGTGGTGCGCCTCCGTCAGCCGCTCGGAGGCGATGCCGTTGTCGTCGTAGCCGAAGGGGAAGAACACCGACCGCCCCCGCATCCGCGCGAAGCGCGCGGCGAAGTCCTGCAGGGTGAAGCCGTAGAAGTGCCCCATGTGGAGGCTGCCGGAGACCGTCGGCGGCGGGGAGTCGATCGCCACCGTCCCCGTCCCCGCCGCGGGGTCGTACGCGTAGACCTCCGCATCCAGCCAGCGGCGTTGCCAGCGGGGCTCCACCTCCGATGGGTCGTAGCTCCCCTCAAGCATGCGTCTGCCACCGGTCGCGCGGGGGTGCTGTTAAGTCGCTCGATGAGCCGGAATCGTCCGTCTCGAAGGCGCTGACGGCACATTCGAACCCCGCGACGGGCACCTCGATCCCCGCGTCGGTGATGATCTGCGGGTGCAGCTCGCCGAGGACGCCCACGGTGGTCCCGCCGACCTGCAGCGCCGCAGCGCGGCCCTCGATGAACGAGGGGTGCGTCACCGCCGGCGTCGCGAGCGCGACGTCGAAGCCCGCTGTGAGCCCCACACAGACCGCCTTCGCGTCCTCGAAGCTCGCCGTCGGCGCGGCGACGACGACCGCGACGCGGTCGGCCTCCGCGACCCCATCGGGGGCGTCGTCGTCGGCCCACAGCACATGCCCCACCTCGCCCAGCACCTGGGGGTACCGGCGGTGGGTGTTGTTCGCGAGCACCTGCACGAGCGACGGCAGCAGCCACTGGCGGACGATGGGGTACTCCTCGCTGTAGGGGCTCGTGATGCGCACCGGCTCCTGTGCACCCAGCACGTCCGCGTCGGCAGCGGCGAGGCGCATCTGCGTCTGCGTCACCGCGGGGCTGGACAGGTGGAAGGTGAGCATGTCCTCGACGCCCATGCCCACGAGCCGCTCGCGCAGCGCCCGCCGCAGCCGCGCCCGCGGGTGGCGACCGCCGATCGTCGCCACATCGGGCACCCGTGGCTCGAGCGTCGTGAAGCCGTAGGCGCGGCCGATGTCGTCGATCACGTCCACGGGGTGCAGCACATCGACGCGGTACGGCGGGATCGACACCGTATACGTCCCGTCGTCGACCGTCGCATCCAGCCCCGCCCGGCCACACAGCGCGCGGACCGTCTCGGGCGACAGCTCGACGCCGAGGGTCCGCTCGATGTCCGCGTGTGCGACCCGCTTGGTCTCGACGTCGAGTGCGGGCCGCCGCAGCGTCGCCTCGGGGGTGACGACCTCGACGGCCTCGAGGTCGCCGCCGCGGGCGACGAGCGCGTAGCCGAGGATCGTCGCCATCTTGTCGATCGTCCACTGGTCGGTGCCCGTCAGCTCGACGAGCACCGCGTGCGTGTCGGTCGCGAGCTCGGTGCGCGACCCGTTGATCACCGGCGGGAACGAGAACAGCCCCAGGTCGTCGACGATCCCCGGCACCGCCGCATCGACGTCGACGAGGTCGCCGTAGCGCCGGCCCGTCGGCAGCTCCGCACACACCTCCGCGGGCGTCATCGCGCGGTCCGCACCCAGCGGGACGAACGCCGTCTCGTCGGGGTCGACACCCCGGTAGATGAGCGCCTTGCGGTCGGGGATGCGGTCGCCGATCGGCTTGAGCATCGTCAGGTCGTGGACGCCGATCGCCCCCTTCGCACGCCGACGGCCCATCGTCGCATGCAGCTTCTCCTGCAGCTGGATGACCGACGTCAGCACCGCGTCGGTGAGCTCCAGCCCGCGGACGATCAGCCCGCTGATGTGCGGGCGGTCGGCGGGGACGTCCTCGGCGACGAGCGCGTACTCCGGCGGGGTCGCATGCGGCACCGACAGCCCCGGTGCGATGTCGTAGTGCTGTCGCAGC
>JAVLBV010000063.1:0-1270 GCA_031580685.1 Haloquadratum sp.
GGCAGCAGCTTCAGCCCGCAGTCCGGCGAGACCGTCAGCCGGTCGGGGGCGACGATCTGCACCCCGGTGCGCCCCAGGCTGAGCTCGCCGATCTGCTGGCGGCCGCGGGGGTCGACGTCGAAGTCGACCTCGGTCGTCGGCTCGGCGCCGTCGATGTCCACCTCGACGCCGTTGAAGCCGTCCTTCGGCCGCCCACGGAACTGCAGTACGTCCCCGACCGACAGCTGCTCGGCGGCATCCCGGGCCATCCCGTCCCACATCGCCGCCCGCACGCGCCCGGACTCATCGGCGAGCTCGACGTTGAGCACGTGCCCCGGCTCCTCCTCCTCGTCGCGGTCGAAGCTGCGCAGCTCGCCGATGCTCATCACCTTCCCCGCCAGCTGCACCTCCTCCATCGCGGCGGTGATCTCGCCGATGCACGCGGCCTCCTGTGCGCCCAGCTCGTGCATCACCAGCCGGGCGGCGGTCTCCTCGTCGGCGAGCCCGCCCAGCTGCTCGACCTTCTCGGCGACGGCGGCCTCGAACGCCTCGAAGCTCACCTCCGCATCCAGCTCGTCGAACAGTGCGGCCAGCTCCGGCATCAGCGCTGGCACCCCCACCGCACCGCAGACGGTGTGGTCCGCTGCATGTCCGCAGGAACTGGGGGATGTCGATTAAACCTTGTCGTCACCGCCGGGGGTCGCAACGCTCAAGCCCGTCGCTTGGGTCGGTTGGGGTGAGTCCTGGTAGGGTAGTGGACCATCCTCCTGGCTTGCGGAGCCAGGGACCGGAGTTCAAATCTCCGTCAGGACGTTCTCGGCGGGGCCGCATCACTAAGCGGCCGCACGGTCTACGTCGGCCATGGACCACTGGCCGCAGGCCGCGGCACTGCTCGCACGCGCCGGCCACCCCGCCGCCGGCTCTGCTGCAGCCCTCGCCGATGGTGCGGCGTCGTCGGCGGCGCCCACCGCCGGTGCGGTCATCCTCGCGGCGATCGTCGCGACCGCGACGGACGGCTCGCTCGAGGGGGCGGACCTCGCAGCGACCGTCGACCGCCTCCGCAGCGCGCCCGACGGCGACCCCGTGGGTCCGCTGCTCGCGCTGTGTGACCCCACCGCCGACCACCGGATCCTCACCGCGCGGCTGCGCGCGAAGGCCGCACGGCACCGGCGCGCCCGCGGCGACCTCGAGGACCTCTTCGGCTGATCAGCGTCGGGTCGTCCCGTCCCACTCGGCGGCGTTGTCCGCCGGCTCGTACCCCAGCAGCTCCCGCCCCGGCGCGAGCGAGTAG
>JAVLBV010000063.1:1367-5961 GCA_031580685.1 Haloquadratum sp.
GTCGGGTCGTCCCGTCCCACTCGGCGGCGTTGTCCGCCGGCTCGTACCCCAGCAGCTCCCGCCCCGGCGCGAGCGAGTAGTACCGCCGGTCGTTCGCGGAGATGCCGTAGACCGTCCCGTAGTCGTACTCCGCCTGCAGGCAGCGGTCGAACAGCTGCACGCAGTCGCGGCCCGACAGCCACATCGCCTGGCCGCGGGGGTACGCGACGGGCGGGTGGCCCAGGGTGAGGTTGCCCACCCGCACGTTCATCACCGCGATGCCCGTCTCGTCGTGGACCCACCGCCCCAGCAGCTCGCCCGTCGCCTTCGAGAGGCCGTAGAGGTTCCCCGGCCGCAGCCGCTCGGTGCCGTCGAGGCGGAACTCGTCGTCGGCCTCATACAGCTCCGGCAGCCGCTCGGGCGTCTCGTAGCCGCGCACCGCATGGTTCGAGGAGGCGAAGATGATCCGCTCACACCCGGCGTCGACCGCCGCGCGGTAGACGGTGTGCGTCCCGTCGATGTTGTTCTCCAGCACCGACGGCCACCCCGCCTCCGGGCGGGGGTCGCCCGCGAGGTGGATCACCGCCGCACACCCGGCGATCGCCTCGGCGACGAGCGCCGCGTCGGTGATGTCGCCGACGAACACCGCCGCGGGGTCGACCCCCGCGGGCAGCCGCTCGGGGGCGATGGGGTCGCGGTCGAGCACGCGGAAGTCGTACCGGTCCGCGAGCGCGTCGGTGAGCACCCGCCCGATGCGGCCGGCACCCCCCGTCACCAGGACCGATGTGGTCATCGGTGCATGCTCGTGCAACCGACGGTATCAAGCAACCGGTTACCCCGGCAGAAGCGTGATACCCCCCGTTGCGCATCGGGGTGTATGGACCCCCCGCCAACGGACGCACAGTCCGCCTGCTTCGAGGCGGGCATCAAGTTCGGCAGCATGTACCACCAGTTCGCGGGCACGCCACTGTCACCACAGAGCGCGCCGTCGCTCGAGGCGGCGATGGCCGCGGCGATCGCCAACCAGCCGCACTGCGTCGACGCCAGCGTCGAGATCGACACCGATGCGGTCACCGCGGCGATCGACGCGCAGTCGGCGGGGTACATCGAGCTCACCGGCCGCTTCTTCACCGCCGAGCTGACGATCCGCGTCGGCACCGCCACCGTCACCGCGGCGATGCGCATGGACGGCGACTACCCCCGCATGCAGCTCGTCGCGATCGACGGCTGACGGGGCGGATATTTACCGCATCCCGCCCAAGCGCCGCACATGAGCGAGCAGACCCGCCTGACGGACGAGGAGATCTTCGATGAGGCCGCCGACGAGCTCCGCGAGGAGCTGCGGCTGCAGCTTGCGGCCGTCGAGGCCGCACTGCCCGCACAGGACGACGTGTGGGAGACGGATGCGACGAACGTCCTCGGGGTGCTCAACGGGCTGCGCTCGCAGCTGGAGACCGCCGACGCCACCGCACGGCTGCACAGCGCGAAGAAGACGTTCGCGCTCGCCGAGCGCTCCGACGCGTTCGCGGATGTCGACGCCTTCGGCGCGCGCCTCGAGCGCATCGAGGCGACGATGACCGCCGTCACGGAGGCGGCCGAGCTCGTCGGCGCGCTCACGACCCGGCTGCCCGCGCTGCGCGACCAGCTGCCGGAGACCGACTAGTCGTCGCCGACGCCCACCGGCGTCGGGGTGGCCGCATCGATCATCCCCTCATCGACCGCGGCGGTGTCGCCCACCTGGATCGCCCACATCGTCGCGTACAGCCCATCCATCGCCAGCAGCGCCTCGTGGTCGCCCCGCTCGCGGACGCGCCCCTGGTCGAGCACGATGATCTCATCCGCATCGCGCACCGTCGACAGCCGATGGGCGATCACGATGCTCGTGCGCTCTGCGGTCACCGCCGCGAGCGAGCGCTGGATCGCCAGCTCCGTCGCCGTGTCGACGCTCGCGGTCGCCTCATCGAGGATCAGCAGGTCGGGGTCGCGCAGGATCGCCCGCGCGAGTGAGAGCCGCTGGCGCTGCCCGCCCGAGAGCTTCACCCCCCGCTCGCCGATCGCGGTGTCGTAGCCGTCGGGCAGCGCCTGGATGAACGCGTCCGCCTGGGCGGCCTCCGCCGCCGCGCGCACCTCCGCATCGGTCGCATCGAAGCGCCCGTAGCGGATGTTCTCGGCGACCGAGCCGTAGAAGAGGTAGGTGTCCTGGCTCACGTAGCCGACGGCCTGGCGGAGGCTGTCGAGGCTGACGTCGGCGATGTCCTGCCCGTCGATGCGGATCGCGCCGCTGTCGGGGTCGTACAGCCGCAACAGCAGCTTCACGAGCGTCGACTTGCCCGCCCCCGTGGGCCCGACGATCGCCGTCGTCGAGCCACCGTCGACGGTGAACTCCACGTCGTCGATCACCGACGCCTCGTCGTACGCGAAGGAGACCGCCTCGACGGCGACGGTCCCGTCTGCGACGGCGAGTGCGGGCGCGTCGGCCACCTCGGTGATGCGGTCGGGCTCATCGAGCAGCCCGAAGATCCGCCCCGCCGACGCCGCCGCACGCTGGTACATGTTGATGATCTGCCCGAACTGCGCCATCGGCCAGATGAACCGCTGGGTGAACAGCACGAACCCCACGAACTCCCCGGGCGTCAGCGCCCCGGTGAAGAACAGCGGGGCGGTCTGGGTGGTCTGGTAGCTGATGACCCACCAGCCCCCCACCAGGAAGGTCGCGACGAAGCCCACCCCGGCGATGACCCGCAGCGCCGGGAAGAAGACGATCCGCGTGCGGATCGCATCCCAGTTGGCGTCGAAGTACTCGGTGGAGACCGCCTCGACGCGCTCGGACTCGTACGACTCGGTGTTCGCCGCCTTGATCACCTGGATGCCACCGAGGTTGTTCTCCAGGCGGCTGTTGAGCCGGCCGACGACCGCCCGCGTCCGCGCGTACTTCGGCTGGATCGTCTGGACGAAGCGGTAGGTGAACCCCGCGATCAGCGGCAGCACCCCCAGGGTGACGACCGCGAGCTGCCAGTTCCAGTACAGCAGGATCGCCCCGATGCCGACGACCATCACCACCAGCCGGAACGCCGAGTTCAGCCCGTCATTCAGGAAGCGCTCGAGGCGGTTGACGTCGTTCGAGAGGATCGACATCATCTCGCCGGTCTGCCGGCTCGCGAAGAACGACATGTCCAGCCGCTGCATGCTGTCGTACGTGTCGGTCCGCACCGCGTGCTGGACCTTCTGCGCGAAGCGGTTCCACCCCCAGTTGCGGCTCCAGTGCACCAGCGCGCCGCCGAAGAACGCCACGATGATCACGCCGACGGCCACCTGGAGCTGCCCGAGGCTGTCGGTCGGCAGTGCGGCCTGCGGCAGGCCCCACAGCGCGAACGGCCGTGTCTCGAGGAAGATCGCATCGATCGCGATCGCCACGATCACCGGGGGGATCAGGTCCAGCCCGCGCGCGAGGATCGAGGAGGTCACCCCCGTGATCACCGCCACGGGGTAGTCGCGCCCGTACCGGCGGAACAGCCGGAGCATCGGGCGGTCCGTCGCCGGCGTCACCCCCTCGAGGGTGGGCCCCGGCGGTTCGATGCTGCTCATGACCGAAGGAGTGTCGCCGGACGTTAAAGCGTGCTGACAGCAGCGGGCAGCCGCACGCGGTCGCCGACGGTGACATCATGCCGGGCGGCGCTGCCGGCGGGCACCTCGAGCACGTACCGCCCCATCCCGCGGTACCGCGTCAGCTGCGACTCGGGCACGTCCTCCGGTGCGGCGGTGTGGATCGCGGTGATCGTCCCCGCGCTGTCGATGAAGATGATGTCGATCGGGTAGGCCATCTCGCGCATCACGTACGCGTGGGTGTCCTCCCGCGGATGCACGAACAGCATCCCCGAACCCGCCGGCAGCGCCTCGGTGCCGCTGAGCCCCTGCACGCGCGCCGCGTACGTGTCGGCGATCGCCACCTCGTAGGTCACGAGCGGTGCGGTGCTCGCCGCGTCGACGACGGTGACGGTCGCCGTCTCGGTGGAGTCGACGGTCGGCCCGCCGACGAGCACCCCCCCGATGAGGGTGACCAGCAGCACCCCCCCGACCAGTGCGGCCACCAGACGGTGCATGTCGGAGGCTCGTGGGGGGACGATTAACGCCTACCGGCGGGGTGGGAAACCGTTTTGCCGCACCTGGCACTCGGATGCACCGGGGCTCGTGGTCTAGTGGTCATGACGCTTCCCTTACAAGGAAGAGGCCGGCGGTTCAACTCCGCCCGAGCCCACTCACGTCGTCCAGCGGATCTCCACCTCGAGCTCGTGGCGGACCTCGCCGGTCTCCGAGGAGGTCAGCCGCTCCATCTCGAACTCGTAGCGGCAGCGCTCGGGCAGCTCGATCGGCTCCTCGCCCTCGGGGGCGACCCGCCCCGTCTCGACCGCATCGGCCAGCCACCGCAGCTCTGCGGCCATCCCCGCGCGATCCAGCTCCTGCTCCGTCTCGAACACCTGCTCTTCTGGCATGACAGGATGGTGCGCCTGTCGCCTGAAGTGTCTGGTGGCCGTCAGCACGCACAGGCGCGATCAGCCGCATGGAAACGCTTTTTCCCGCCGTTATCCCACCCGCAGGTGCGCCGTCTTAGCTCAGC
>JAVLBV010000064.1:0-3481 GCA_031580685.1 Haloquadratum sp.
GCCATCGCGGCGCTGCTCGATGACGTGGAGACGGCGGTGATCGGCGAGGGGACCACCCTCGTCAGCGCCGCCGACCGACGATGGGACGACGTACACCTACGCCGAGTTCGGCGAGCGGGTCGACCGCGCGGCGGTCGCACTCGCCGACTGCGGGATCGGGGCGGGCGACCGCGTGGGCATCCTCGCACCCAACACCCACTACTTCCTGGAGGTGCTCTTCGCGACCAACCTCCTCGGCGCGGTGACGGTGCCGATGAACTACCGGCTCATCGCCGATGACTACGCGTACATCCTGGGTGACTGCGGTGCATCGATGGTCGTCGCCGACACCACCCTGACCGACCCGATCGACGCGGTGCGCGACGTGGTCCCCGCCACGACGTTCATCGCCGCAGGCCCCGGACCCACCCCGGCCGACTGGCAGTCCTACGAGGACCTGCTGGCGGCGGCGGACCCCGCGGCGGTCGAGCGCGCCGACGTCGCCGAGACCGATGTGGCGACGATCAACTACACCAGCGGCACCACGAGCGACCCCAAGGGCGTGGTGCGGACCCATCGGACCGAGCACTACCACGCGCTGATCACCGCGCATCACACCGAGATCACCGACGCGGACGTGTACCTGTGGACGCTGCCGATGTTCCACGTCAACGGGTGGGGCTACCCGTACGTGATCACCGGCGTGGGCGGCACGCACGTCTGCCAGCGCAGCTTCGATGCCGCCGACGCGTTCGACCGCATCCACGCGTACGATGTGAGCTACCTCTGTGGGGCACCCACCGTGCTCGACCGGCTGATCGACCATCACCGCCGCACCGATGTCGCCCCCACAGGCGCGAACCCCGTGCGCATCGCCACCGCCGCGAGCCCACCGCCACCGGCGACGATCCGCACCGTCGAGGACGAGCTCGGCTGGCGCATCCTGCACGTGTACGGCCTCACCGAGACGGGCCCGCTCATCACGACGAGCAACGCCCCACGCCGCATCGCTGAGGCGGGTCGCTTCACGATCAAGACCCGCCAGGGCCACGCCATGCTCGGCACCGAGCTGCGCGTCGTCGATGCGGATGGGCAGGAGGTGCCGCCCGATGATGCGACGATGGGTGAGATCCTCGTCCGCGGCAACCAGGTGATGGACCGCTACTGGCAGAAGCCCGACGAGACCGACGCGGCATTCTCGGGCCGGCTCGATGGGTGGTTCCACACCGGCGACATCGCCACGATCGACCGCCACGGCATGATCGCGATCAAGGACCGCGAGAAGGACGTCATCATCAGCGGCGGCGAGAACATCTCCAGCGTCGAGGTGGAGGATGCACTGTATGAGCACCCCGCGATCGAGCGGGTGGCCGTCGTCGGCGTCCCGCACCCAGAGTGGGGCGAGACCCCCGCCGCGTTCGTCATCCGCGAGGCCGATGCCGCGCTCACGGAGGCGGGCGTGATCGCCTTCGCCCGCGAGCAGCTCGCGCACTTCAAGTGCCCCACGTCGGTCACCTTCGTCGAGTCGCTGCCGGAGACCGCCACCGGCAAGATCCGCAAGGTCGCCCTGCGCGAGCGGGTCGAGCCCTCGGAGGGCTGACCTGCCAGGCGAGTGAACACTTAATCACCCCCCATCCGTCCGGGATGTATGCCTGAAGCGCACATCGCCGCCGTCGGCACCTCCCCGTTCGGGCGGACCGACCTCACCGGCCGCGACCTGTTCAGCGTGGCCATCACCGAGGCGTTCGCCGACCTGCCCGACCCCGCAGCGGTCGTCGACGCGCTGTACGTGGGCAACCAGTCGGAGGCCTACGAGCACCAGATCATGTACGGCTCGCTGCTGGCGGAGTGGGCCGGCCTGCGGCACGTGCCCGCCGAGCGGGTCGAGGGGTGTGCCGCCGCGGGCGCGCTCGCGCTGCGACATGCGGTCGAGGACGTCCGCAGCGGCCGGCATGACGCCGTGCTCGCCTGCGGTGTCGAGAAGATGACCGCGGGGGGCACCGCGGGGGCGACGAATGCGCTGTCGGCGGCGTTCGACCGCGCCACCGAGCAGCGCTCGGGGGTGACCGCCCCCAGCCAGTACGCGCTGCTGGCGCAGCGCTACCTGCATGAGACCGACGCCACCGAGGCCGACCTCGCCGCGATCGCCGTGAAGAACCACGCCAACGGGGCGGCCAACCCCCGGGCGATGTTCCAGTCGGAGACGACCGTCGAGACCGTGCTCGAGTCGGCGTACATCGCCCCGCCGCTGAAGCTGTTCGACTGCGCGCCCGTCACCGACGGCGCCGCGGTCGCGCTCATCGCCGCAGCGCACGTCGTCGACGAGCTGGGCATCGCCGACACCGTCCGCGTCACCGGCGCCGCCGCGGGGGCGAACAACCTCGCGGTCGCCGACCGCAACCTCACCGTCATCGAGGGGGCTGCGGCGGTGACGACACAGGCGTACGCCGAGGCGGGGATCGACGCGGCGGACGTCGACATCGCGGAGGTGCACGATGCGTTCACCGTCTGCGAGGCGCTGCTCGCGGAGGCCGCCGGCTTCGCCCCCCGGGGTCGGGGCTATGAGAGCGCGCTCGCCCCGGCGGAGCGCTCTGCGGGGTGGACCGACGTCGCGCTCTCGACCAGCGGCGGGCTGAAGGCGCGCGGGCACCCCATCGGTGCGACCGGCATCGCCCAGGCCGTCGAGGCGTTCGAGCAGCTCACCGGCACCGCCCACCCCGACCGCCAGGTCGCCGGCGCGGAGACCGCCCTGCTCGTCAACGAGGGGGGCGTCGCCGATGCGGTGACCGCCGCACACGTGCTCACGGTGGCGTGAGCATGGCCGAGCACACCGGCATCCCCCGCCCGACGTCGCCCGCAGAGCTCACCAGCGACAGCCCCTACACGCTGCCGGGCTTCTTCGCCGCCCTCGCCGCAGGCGAGCTGGTCGCGGCGGTGTGTGCCGACTGCGACACCCGGCTGATCCCCCCGCGGACCGCGTGCTACGGCTGCGGTGGCCGCGACCTCACGACCGCGGCGGAGCCACACACCGGCACCGTCGTCTCGTACACCGAGGTGCGCACCGCCCCGCCGGCGTTCGCCGACCGCGTCCCCTACACCGTCGCGATCGTCGAGCTCGACTCGGGTGCGAAGCTCACCGGCCGGCTCACCGCCGCGTACGATGACGTCGCGATCGACATGCCCGTCCGGCTCGTGGTGCGGGCGCCCACCGCCGCCGAGCAGGAGCTGGGGCTGTCGTACGAGACCGAGTGGCCGGTCCACACGTTCGAGCCCGTCTGAGCGGCCTCGGACAGACAGGGCCATACCCCCGTGGGCCGAGGCACAGCGCATGGCCACAGACGACACACAGCGGCGGCTCGTCGGCGGCTGGGAGGGACGCTACTACGAGGACTTCACCGTCGGTGATGTCTACAAGCATCCGTACGGCCGCACCGTCACGGAGACCGACAACGTGTGGTTCACCAACCTCACGATGAACGTCAACCCGATGCACTTCAACGAG
>JAVLBV010000064.1:3491-5857 GCA_031580685.1 Haloquadratum sp.
CGGCAGCGTCGGAGTTCGGCGAGCGGCTCGTCGACGGCACGTTCGTCATCGCGCTCGCGGTGGGGATGAGCGTCATCGACGTCTCCGCGAACGCCACCGCGAACCTCGGCTACGATGAGATCAGACACCACGCACCCGTGTACCACGGTGACACCATCTTCGCCGAGAGCGAGGTGCTCGCGAAGCGGGAGAGCCGCTCGCGCGAGCATGTGGGCATCGTGACGACCGCCCTGCGGGCGTACAACGAGCGCGATGAGCTCGTGCTGTCGATGACACGCACGCCGATGGTCCGCAAGCGGGCGCACGCCGACGCCTCACCGGCGCGTCCCACGGGCTGGCCGGCGGGGGTGGGCACACAGGAGACGGACCTGCAGGGGTAGGCGGCCTCGCACCCCCGCTACAGCAGCAGCACCCCGCGGACGCGCACGGGGACCGTGCGGCCCAGCTCTGCCCGCACCCGTGTCTCGAGCGCCGCGGCGAACCCCGGCGGGGGGTCCCCCGCGACGGCGACGTCCACCGTCACCGCCACCACCGGCCGGTCGAGCAGCCCCGCCCGGCGCTCGATCTGCACCCCCTCGAGCTCCACACCCGGCGTGTCCGCGACGGTCTCGGTGATCGCCGCGGTCACCGCCGCATCCGCACCCGCGGCCGCCTGCGTCGCGAGCGTCGCGCCCGTGAGCACCCCGCCGATGGCGAGCACCGCCACCACGAGCACCCCCGTCTGCACGATCGTCTGCCGCCGCGCATCGGCGATCGCAGACCACCGCACCGGGCGGTACCCCTGCGCCGCCAGGGTGAGCAGCGCGGTGAGGTTGATCGCGACGATGTTCGCCGCGAGCACCGTCGCCGCGCCGACGACGAGCGTCGCCTCGGTGTACGCGAGGCCGATGCCGACGACCGCGATCGGCGGCACCAGCGCCGCGGCGATCATCACCCCCACGAGCGTCGCCGCGACCGCACCGCTGAGGCTGATCGCCCCCGCCGCCCCCGAGCCGAGGGCGACCGCCAGCGTGAGCAGGTCCGGTCGCGTGCGCACGCTCACCTGCCCGATCGCGGTGAGCTCGACCGCCGCCGGCCCCAGCCCCAGCGCACGGATCGCGACGGCCACCGCCGTCGCCGCCAGCACCGCCACCACGAGGCCACCCACCCCACGGGCGAGCCCCCGGCGGAACAGCCGGCTGTCACCGAGGACCGTCCCCACGCTCGTGGCCATCGCCGGCCCCACGAGCGGGGCGATCACCATCGATCCCACGACGACCGCCGCCGCATCGGTGATCACCCCCGCGACGGCCACGATCGCCGAGATCGCCGTCAGCGCGACGAACGTCCGCGGCGCCCGCAGCAGGTCCGTCGTCGCCGCGACCAGCTCCTCGCGGGCGACCTGCTCGGGGTCGGTCTCGGCCTCCGCGGCGACGGCCTCCTCGGCGGCCTCCGCCTGTGCAGAGATCACGGACACCGGCTCGCTCACCACCGTGAGCGTCTGCTCGTCGATCCCCGCCGCCCGCAGCTGCTCGAGCGCCGCCTCGAGCTGGCCCGTCGGCACCGCGGTGAGACACAGCGCCGCATCGCCGTCGTCGACCGGAGCCGCCACCGTGTACGGCAGCGACAGCTCATCGAGCACCGCCCGCACCGCATCCACCTCTGCGGTGGGGACGGCGATCTGCAGCGCGCGCATGCGATGGACTCAGCCGCGCACCGTAAGAAGCACCCGGCTGCCATCGCAGGCCGCAGGAGGGCTCATCGGGCCGTCTCCGCCGCCGTCCGCCACGCGTCGGTGGTCGCCGCATCCACCGAGAGCACCCGCTGGAGATCCCTGTCGTGGACCGCCTCCAGCTGCGCGACCGTCGTGATCTGCGCACCTGCCAGCCGCTCCGCATCGGCCTCCGCGAGCACCTCCTCGAGCGCGACCGGCTCGTGGCCCCACAGCATCACGATCCGCTCGACGATCGCGGTGAGCGTCGCAGCGCCCATGACCCGCACTCGCGCGAGCACCAGCCCCCACAGCGCCGGGTCGCGCGCCCGGTCGGCCCACGCGACGAGGCGGTTCCCGAGTGCCTCCAGCACGGGCAGGAGTGCGACGACGCCCTCTGTGCGGACGTCTTCGACGAGCTGTAGCAGCTGTGTGCGGATGCGCTCGATGCGCAGCTTCAGGCGGTCGATGCGGTCGAACAGCTGGTCCTCGACCCAGCGCTGCAGCTCGTCGACCGCCACCCGGAGCGCCGGCAGCAGCACCTCGCCGATGAGCCCGACCGGCGCGACCCCGGCGGCGACCGACCCGACCTGCTCGCGCAGCTTCCCGCGCAGCCAGCCCCGCCACTTGCGCTTGCGGACCGCCTGCACGCGCGATGCGATCTCGTCCCGGAGGC
>JAVLBV010000065.1:0-5783 GCA_031580685.1 Haloquadratum sp.
TCTCGACGGACCGGGCGAGCTCTGCGGTCTGTGCCGCATTGTTGATCAGGTCCACATCCTCGAGCCACTCGATCGCGGCCCCGGTGACGAAGATCGCGCCCTCGAGGGCGTACTGGACCGGCTCGCCAGACATCTGGAAGCCGATCGTCGTGAGCAGCCCATGGTCGGATGCGACCGCATCCTCCCCGGTGTTCATGAGGTAGAACGACCCGGTGCCGTACGTGTTCTTCGCCGAGCCGGCATCGAAGCAGGTCTGCCCGAAGAGCGCAGCCTGCTGATCACCCAGTGCACCGGCGACGGGCACCGACGCGCCGAGGAAGCCATCTGCGTCGGTGTGTCCGTACAGGTCCGCATCGGATGACGGACGCACGTCCGCCAGCATGGCCTCTGGGACGTTGAACTCCTCGAGGAGCTCGTCATCCCACGCGAGGTCATGGATGTTGTACAGCATCGTCCGCGATGCGTTCGAGACGTCCGTGATGTGATTGCCGGTGAGGTTGTAGATGATCCACGAGTCGATCGTGCCCATCAGCAGCTCACCGTCCTCCGCGCGGTCACGCAGCGCACGCCCGCGCGACGCCTCCATCTTGAGAGGCTCCGCGTTGTCCAAGATCCACTCCACCTTCGTCGCCGAGAAGTACGCATCGCACTCGAGGCCGGTCTTCTCGCGGATCATCTCGACCTTCCCCGCCTCCTGGATCTCCTCGACGCGGTTCGTGGTGCGTCTGTCCTGCCAGACCAGTGCGTTGTGCACCGGCCGTCCGCTGTCTGCATCCCAGACGATCGTGGTCTCCCGCTGGTTCGTGACGCCCAACGCCTCGAGCTGGTCGGGGTCCAGCCCCGCCTCCTCGAGCCCGCGCGTCATGACCGTCTTCGTGTTCTCCCAGATCTCGATGGGGTCGTGCTCGACCCACCCCGGGTTGGGGTAGATCTGTTCATGCTTTTCGTAGGCGTTCGCGACCACCTCTCCGCTGTGGTCGAACACCATGAATCGCGTGCCGGTGGTCCCTTGGTCGATGGACCCGACGTATGTGTCTGTCATGTATTCCTCCTGGTCGTGACGGGGTGGTCTTTACCGCTTGCCCCGCCCTGTCGATAAACAATATAGTAAACCGTTATAAACATATCCCACAGTTCACCTGATTCTGAAATCGCGTAGATAACTCGAGGGGGGTGTGTGATCACAGGAATGCGGTTGCTGGCGGTTTCGGGCCGTCAGACACCCGATTCCGAGATGTCAGCCAGAGAGCCGACGCAGTCGGGGTGATGCGATGACATTCTGGAAGATACCACCAGTAAGGAACCAGCGATGAAATAAAGTGGTTGTACACAGATGTTAATGTAGATACCATGGAGCGAACACCACATATCGTCGTCATCGGTGGGGGATCGACGGGGATCGGCGTCGCACGCGATCTCGCGCTGCGTGGCGTCGAGGTGACCCTGGTCGAACAGGGGAACCTGACCCACGGGACGACGGGGCGCATGCACGGATTGCTTCACAGTGGCGGCCGCTATGCGGTCGCCGATCAGGCGAGTGCGATCGAGTGCATCGAGGAGAACCGGATCCTCCGGGAGATCGCGGGGCACTGTGTGGAGATGACCGGGGGGCTGTTCGTCAAGCGACCGGAGGACCCCGAGGAGTACTTCCAGGAGAAGCTGGCTGGATGCCGCGAGTGTGGCATCCCTGCGGAGGTGATCTCCGGTGCGGAGGCGCGGCAGATGGAACCCCATCTGGCGAAGGACGTCGAGAAGGCGATCACGGTCCCCGATGGTGCGATCGACCCCTTCCGGCTGGTCGTCGCGAACGCCGTCGACGCGCAGGATCACGGCGCGCGGATCGAGACGCACACGCGGGTGACCGACCTGCTCGTCGAGGGGGGAGCGGTCGTCGGGATCGAGGTCGAACACGGCGTGGACACCCCGGGGACGGTGATCGGGGAGGACAGCGGCACCGAGCGGATCTATGCCGACCACGTCGTCAACGCCACGGGTGCGTGGGCCGGTCGGATCGGGGAGATGGCGGGTGTCGACATCGCGGTACGGCCCTCGAAGGGGGTCATGACCGTCATGAACATCAGACAGGTGGACACGGTGATCAACCGCTGCCGTCCCAAGGGGGATGCGGACATCATCGTCCCACATGAGACCGCGGCGATCCTCGGGACGACCGATGTGGAGGTCGATGACCCCGAGGAGTACCCCGAGGAGCAGTGGGAGGTCGACCTCATGATCGACACGCTCGCGGAGTTGGTACCCATGCTCCGGGAGGCGCGCACGATCCGGTCGTTCTGGGGGGTCAGACCCCTGTACGAACCGCCGGAGGTCGCCAGCGAGGACCCCACCGATATCACGCGGGACTTCTTCCTGCTGGATCACGCCGACCGGGATGACCTACCGGGGCTGACCTCGATCGTCGGCGGGAAGCTCACGACGTACCGGCAGATGGCCGAGACGATCGCCGACCACGTGTGTGCGAAGTTCGGCATCGATGCCCCCTGTGTGACCGCCGAGCGTCCACTGCCGGGCAGTGAGGACTTCACGCTGATGCGGGACTACATGGAGGAGTTCGGGCTGCGCTCACCGATCGGGCGACGGAGTGCCGAACGGCTGGGGTCGCGCGCGGATGAGGTGCTCGACACCGACGGGCCCAACCCCACCATCTGTGCGTGTGAGGCGGTCACGCGTGCAGAGCTGCAGGATGCGATCGGGCAGGCGGGGTCCGACCTGAACGCGGTGCGCATCCGCACACGGTCTTCGATGGGCAACTGCCAGGGTGGGTTCTGCGCGCACCGGATGGCCAACGAGCTCTCCAGGTCGACCGACCCGATGACGACCGAGGCCGCATGGGACGACCTGCTGGCGGAGCGGTGGCGGGGGCAGCGCCACGCCCTGTGGGGCGAGCACCTCTCACAGGTGATGCTGAACTACGCGATGCAGGCGGCGACGCAGTGCCGCGACACGGCGGGTGCCGCATCCGCAGGGACCGACTTCGGCGCCTTCCGCGGGGTGGGCCCCACGGTCCCGACAGACCAGGCCGGGAGGGAGCCCGCCCATGGCGATTGAGTCGGACGTGCTCGTGATCGGTGGGGGCCTCGCAGGGATGATGAGCGCGCTCGCGGCGGCGGAGGAGGGTGCTTCGGTGCGGCTCATCTCCTACAAGCAGAGCACCCTCCGGCAGGCCTCGGGGCTCATCGACCTGCTGGGGTACCTGCCCGGTGAGCAGCGCCCGGTCGTCTCCCCGTACGAGGCGATCGGCGCGCTGCCTGCGGAGCACCCGTACGCGATCCTCGGTGTCGACCGGGTGCGTGCAGCGATGGACCGCTTCGACACGACCGTCGGCTACGACGGTGGTGGTGCCGAGCGCAACACGCTCGTGGCCACCCACGCGGGGGGGTACAAGCCGACGTTCCGGACGCCGCAGAGCGTGACGCCCGGGGCGCTCGCCGACGGGGGGGCGATGCTGCTGGTGGGGTTCGACCCCATCACCGACTTCGATGCACCGTTCGCCGCAGCGATGCTGGCGGAGGCGGGGGTGCCCTTCGAGGTGCACGGGGAGACGCTGCCCTTCCCGATCGAACAGGCCTCAGATGCGGGCATCGGCCGGTTCGCCGCACTCATCGAGGAGGATCCAGCGGTGCCGACGACCGGTCGCTCGCTGCGGGAGACCATCGCGACGGCGATCGGTGCCGTCCTCGGCGAGGCCGAGCGGGTGGGCGTCCCAGCGATCCTGGGGACCCAGGAGTCGGCCTCGATCATCGCCGAGCTCGAGGCGGCGCTGGGGGTGCCGGTGTTCGAGGTGCCGATGGGGCCACCGTCGCTGTTGGGGAGCCGGCTGGAGGCCGAGCTGCATGCGGCGCTGGATCGGGCGGGGGTGTCGATGGAGCTGGGCAATCCGGTGGTCGATGCGGATGCCGATGCGCGGATCTCGACCGTGTACGTCGAGAAGAACCACGCACAGATCCCCTATGCGGCCAGCGAGTACGTCCTCGCGACCGGGGGGCTCGTCGGCAAGGGTGTCGGGTCGGACCGGTCACAGGTGCATGAGCCGGTCTTCGGCTGTCACATCCCACATCCAGCCGACCGCAGCGACTGGTACGATGACGATGTCTTCGGGGCACACCCGTTCGCCCGCTTCGGGGTGCGCGTCGGGGGCGACCTGCGCCCACAGACGGCCGATGGTGCCATCGAGTACCAGAACCTCCGTGCGGCGGGGTCGGTCATCGGCGGGGCGGACTTCGCGAAGGAGAAATCCGGCAGCGGCATCTCGATCGCCACCGGTGTGGCCGCAGGCACCGCGGCGGCGGAGGAGGCGGCATGAGCGACGCCGAACAGCCGGGGTTCGCCCCGACGCAGCCGAACACGGGGACGGAGTTCGAGCCGGTGCAGGTGTTCCCCGAGGTCACCGACAGCGACCTGCGGTCGGGGGCGGATTCGTGCTACAAGTGCTCGACCTGCGATGTGAACTGTCCCGTCGCGGCGGTGGATGACTCGTTCCCGGGACCGAAGTTCCAGGGCCCCGAGCAGTGGCGACTGCACCAGCGGGATGAGGAGCATGAGATCGACGACTCGATCATGTCCTGCTCGAACTGCATGCGGTGTGACAACGCCTGCCCGAGCGGGGTCCCCTTGAGCCAGATGCACAACACCGCGCGCGCGGAGTACGTGAGCGAGCAGATGAGTCATCTCTCGGTGGAGTACTGGCGGAACCGCCTGCTGTCGAACTACCGTCTGAGCGCCTGGGCGGCCAGCAAGGCGCCGCGTGTGGCCAACCGGATGCTGAACTTCGGACCCGCGCGGTGGCTGCTGGAGGCGACGCTGGGGATCACCGCCGAGCGGGAGTTCCCCGCCTTCGCCACAGAGACCTTCCGGCAGTGGTGGCGGCGTCGTGGGGGCGCTGCAGCCTCCCGTGAGCGGGCGGTCGCCGCGCGGGAGCATCGGGGGCTCGATGCGGATGCGGACAAGAAGGTCGCGTACTTCCACGGGTGCTACTCGAACTACAACACACCTGAGGTGGGGCGGGCACTCGTCCGCGTCTACGAGCACTTCGGCTATGAGGTGGTGGTGCCCAAGCAGGGGTGTTCGGGGACACCGATGTTCGCCAACGGGATGATCGATGATGCCGCCCGGCACAAGGACCGTACACTGGATGGCTTCACACCCACACTCGACGCGGGGTACGACGTCATCGCCTCATGTACATCGTGTTCGATGGCACTCCGACAGGAGTACCCTGAGCTGTTCGAGGGTGCGGGGGTCGATGCGCTCGCAGGGCGGACCTACGAGGGGATCGAGTACCTGCGGATCCACGAGGATCTCCCGGGCGCGTTGGCCGAGGAGGAGGCGCCTGCGGACTTCCCTGATGCGTTCGCGTACCATGCGCCGTGTCACGCCCGCAACCAGGGCCTGGCGCGGCAGGCCGTCGAGCTGTTCCGACATCTCGAGGGCGTGACCATCGAGGACGTGGGGGAGTCCTGCAGCGGCATATCGGGGACCTACGGCTGGAAGCAGGAGAAGTACGAGGTGTCGATGCAGATCGGCGAGGACATGTTCGAACACATGCACGATGCGGCGGGGACGACGGGGATGACCGAGTGCCCCACCTGCGCGATGCAGATGGAGCATGGCACATCGTACCCGATCCGACATCCACTCGAGCTGTTGGCAGCGGTGCTGACAGACTGACCCCCGGTATCAGTACCCGACCATAGGCGTACAGAGACCTATTATAATCCGTTAACATGGCCCAACCAGACGTCCGACCATGGAGGCCGCAGATGGGG
>JAVLBV010000066.1:0-5778 GCA_031580685.1 Haloquadratum sp.
CTCGCGGGGGGCACGGGCACACCCAAGCTGCTGTGGGGTGGGTACGATGCGGCCGATGCGGTCGTCGCGAACACGGGCGATGATGTGCTGATCGGCGACCTCTACGTCGCCCCCGACCTCGACAGCGTGCTCTTCGGCGCGGCGGGGCTGCTGGACACCGACCGCTGGTGGGGCATCGACGCCGACACGACGGCGGTGCACGAGCAGGTCCGCCGGTGGCATGCGCTGCTGGGTGTCGGCGCGGCAGAGGGCTACCTCCCCGCGGACCTGCAGCGAGGGGGGCCCCGCTTCGCCCGATGGCGGCGCTACGATGCGGATGTGACGTTCATCGAGCTGGGCGACCGCGACCGCGCGCTGCATGCGGTGCGCGCGGCAGCGCTCACGCGCGGGGACCCGCTCTCGACGGTGACCACCCGGCTCTGCGAGGGGTTGGGCATCGACGCGGCGGTCGCACCGATGACGGACGACCCCGTCGCGACGATCATCCACACCGACGAGGGGCCCATGCATCTGCAGACGTACTGGGTGGGCCGGCGGGCGACGCCGACGGTGCGGACCGTGGAGTACCGGGGGGCGACAGCGGCACGCGTGAGCCCGACCGCCGCCGCCGCGCTCCGGGCGGAGACGATCGTGATCGGCCCCGCGAACCCCATCACCTCGATCGGGCCGATCCTGCAGCTCGAGGCGGTGCGCGCCCAGCTGCGGCGCGCGACCGTGGTGGTCGTCTCGCCGTTCATCGGGGCGGAGGTCTTCAGCGGGCCCGCGGCGGCGCTCATGCGGGCGATGGGGTACGAGGCCTCGACGGCCGGGGTGGCTGCGGCGTACCCGTTCGCTGACGCGTTCGTGCTGGATACGGCCGACCCCACCGACCTCGGACGACCCGTCGTGCGCACCGACATCGGCATCGAGACGCCCGATGACGCGGCGCGGGTGCGTGCGGCGGTCGAGGCGGCCGCCACAGCAACACAGTGAAACACCGACGGGCCGATGCAGTGGACATGCGCACCGAGGTCCCCCTCATCGCCGCCTCGCTGTCGGGGGTGGCCGACCGCACGTGGGCCCGGCGGCTCGCTCCGCTGGTCAGCCGGGCGATGCTCGGGGGGCTCGCCGTCGACCCACCCACGCGGGCGGCCGCCGCGGCGCTGCGTGCACGGGGGCGGGCGGAGTTCCTCCCGCCGGACCCCCTCGTGTGGGCCGCCCGGATGACCCGCGCGCCGCGGCCGGTGCCGATGGGGCTCAACATCCGCGCCCGATCCGCCGCGGCGGTGCGGGCGGTCGCGGGGGCGGTCGACACCGAGGCGGTGTGGATCGAACTGAACGCACACTGTCGACAGCCCGAGATGTGCGCCGCCGGTGGGGGCGAGCAGCTGCTGCGCGACCACCGGCGGCTTGCGGAGCTGACGGAGGTGGGCGCGTCGTGCGGCGCCACGATGGGGGTGAAGGTGCGCGCGGAGGTGCCCGGCGTCGAGCTCGTGTCCGTCGCCCGCACCGTCGAGGCCGCCGGGGGGGCGTTCATCCACCTCGATGCGATGGACGACCCGACCGCGGTGGCCCGCGTCGCGGCGGAGACGGAGCTCGAGGTCATCGCGAACAACGGGATCCGCACCCGCACGGACGTGGTGCGGGCACGGGACGCCGGCGCAGCAGCGGTGAGCGTGGGGCGGCCGAGCACCGACCCCACGGCGGTCGCGCAGATCGCCACGGCGTGTGCAGCGGCCCCGCCACGCCCATGAGCGGCGCGGTCCGCTGTGCGGTGGAGGCGCTCGTGCTGGACACCGCGGTGGGGCCGAAGCCCGGTGCGGTCGACCGCTACCACGACCATCCGGAGCTGCGGGCGGACCAGTTCGTCGCCGGCGCGGTCGGGGCGATGGCAGGACTCACCGCGGCGGCCGGGGATGGACCGCTCGGAGCGGCGTTCCACACGGCGGCGACGGGGATGGCCGATGCGGCGGGGACCAACACCCACTTCGGGAGCCTGCTGCTGCTGGTGCCGCTGGTGCGCGCGGCGGCGACCGACCGCCTCGATCCCGTGGGGGTCGAGGGGGTGCTCGATGCGACGACGGTCGCGGATGCGGTGGCGTTCCTCGAGGCACTCCGTGTCGTCGACGTCCGACTCGCACCCATCGGCGATGCCGAGGGGGCCCTGGATGCGACCGACCCCGACCGCGCGATCGCCACCGTCGAGCGCGAGCAGCTCACGTGGGCGCAGCTGCTGGCGGCGAGCCCCGTCGATGCGAACGCCGCCATCTGGCAGTCGGGGTTCACCCCGGTGTTCGAGACGGCCGACCGCTTCGCGCGCGGGCTGCCCCTGGGCCCACAGATCCCCGCGGTGTTCACCGAGACGCTGCAGACGCACCGCGACAGCCACATCATCGCGACCCACGGCGAGGGCACCGCACGCTGGGTGCAACACCTCGCTGTGCACGCGCGGTCCCGGGCGCACCTGGACGCACAGCTGCGCACCCGGGCGGTCAGCCCCGGGGCGACCGCGGACCACGTCACCGCGGCGGTGTTCATCGCGCGCATCCGCAGGGGGGCACACCACGATGGGCCGTGAGGCGCTCGGGTGGCCCAGCGGGGCCACCGCGTCCGCGGCGTCCGGACCGTCGTGGCCCGCGGCGATCGCGGGGATCACCGAGTCGGTGATCACCACCCGGGGGCCCAACGGCCGGTGGAACGCCGCCGCCTTGGGGCTGCATCGGGACGGTGCGACGGTCACCGCCCAGACGTACGGGCGCACCCGCACCTGGCGGAACCTGCGGGCCGACGGCCGCGGCGTGGTCAACCTCGTCACCGACCCCATGCAGTTCGTACAGGCGGCGCTCAGCGTGTACGAGCCGCGGGGTGCGGTGCTGCGGGATGCCGCGGCGGCGGTGGAGGTCACAGCCACAGCGACAGATGAGTGGACCGAACGGACGACGCAGATGACGCGGTGGGAGCTGCAGCCGGTGTGGGTCAGCATCCGCAGCTGGCGGCTGCCGACGTACCGGCGGGGGCAGATCGCGGTGATCGACGCGACCGTGGCCGCCTCCCGCCTGGACGTGCCCGATGTGGATGTGGCCGAGCTGCGCGCGGAGCTCGAGCGGTGTGCGACGATCGTCGAGCGGACCGGCAGCAGCGGCGACCGCGCTGCGTTCGCCGAGATCGACGCGCTCACCGGGTGGCGCGACCGGCTGGGGTGAGCGCGGGGGGAACGATTGGCTTTTGCCGGGGCGGCGGTCTGATGGGGGTATGCCCATCAAGCCGAAGTACATCAAGCAGATCGGGGGGGTCCTCCTCGACCGCTACCCCGACTCGTTCGACACGGACTTCGACCGCAACAAGGAGACGGTCACATCGCTCACGAACGTCGAGTCCAAGACCGTCCGCAACCGCGTCGCCGGCTACATCACGCGCAAGCTGGCCGACCAGGTCGAGTCCGCCTGATCCGTCGCGTCTCCCCGCAGATCAGCGCCGCCCGACAGCCGCGGCCCTCGCGTGCACGGCCCAGGCGCGCGGCGTCTCCTCTGCGGTGGAGGCCTGGGTGGCCTGCAGTGTGGTGATCGCGGCGGTGATCGCGGCGACCGTCGCCGCATCCACCTCCGGCGCCCCGCGGATCGTGATCCGCGGCGGCTCAGAGGGGGATGTTCCCATGGCGACGCTCCGGTGAGTCGGTGTGCTTGCCGTCGAGGCGCTCGAGGTCGGCGAGCAGACGGGCGCGGGTCTCCGTCGGCTCGATCACCGCATCGATGAACCCCGCCTCCGCGGCCGTGTAGGGGTTGGCGAACTCCTCACGGTACTCCTCGACGAGCGCGGCACGGCGCGCGTCGGGGTCGTCCGTGTCGGCCAGCTCATCGCGGTAGAGGATGTTCACCGCCCCCTGCGGCCCCATGACGGCGATCTCCGCGGTGGGCCACGCGTAGTTGACGTCCGCCCCGAGGTGCTTCGAGGCCATGACGTCGTAGGCCCCGCCGTAGGCCTTGCGCGTGATGACCGTCAACAGCGGCACCGTCGCCTCGGCGTACGCGAACAGCAGCTTCGCCCCATGGCGGATGATGCCCCCGTGCTCCTGGTCGGTCCCCGGCAGGAAGCCGGGGACGTCCACCAGGGTGAGGATGGGGATGCCGAAGCTGTCGCAGAAGCGGACGAAGCGCGCGGCCTTCACCGACGCATCGATGTCGAGCGTCCCCGCCTGTGCCTGCGGCTGGTTGGCGACGACCCCGACCGACTGCCCGTCCAGGCGGGCGAAGCCCACGATGAGGTTCCGCGCGTGTGCGGGCTGCAGCTCGAACAGCGAGTCCGCATCGATGATGCCCGCGAGCACCGCGTGCATGTCGTAGGGCTTCGACGGGGCATCCGGCACGACCGCACCGGGGTCCGCTCGCACGGGTGGGGTCCCCGCGAACCGAGGGGGGCGGTCGAGGTTGTTCGCCGGCAGGTACGACAGCAGCACCCGCAGCGCATCGAGACACTGGTGCTCATCGTCGAAGCGCCGGTGCGCCACCCCCGAGCGCTCGGTGTGGGTGCTCGCCCCGCCGAGCTCCTCGAAGCTCACCTCCTCACCGGTGACCGTCTCGATCACCTGCGGGCCGGTGATGAACATGTGGCTGGTCCCCTCGACCATGAACGTGAAGTCGGTGATCGCGGGCGAGTAGACCGCACCGCCTGCACAGGGGCCCATGATCGCTGACAGCTGTGGGATCACCCCCGAGCAGGCGGTGTTCGCGTTGAAGATCTCGCCGAAGCCGCCGAGCGAGCGCACCCCCTCCTGGATCCGCGCACCACCGGAGTCGTTCAGACCGATCAGCGGGTGGCCGTTCGTCCGCGCGATCTGCATGAGCTTGGTGATCTTCTCGCCGACGACCTCGCCGAGGGAGCCACCGAAGACCGTGAAGTCATGCGCGAACACGCAGACGGGGCGGTCGTCGATGCGGGCGGTGCCCGTGACGACCCCATCACCGGGGATGGTGGTCTCATCCATCCCGAAGGCGGTGGTGCGATGGGTCCGATGCGCATCGAGCTCCGCGAAGCTGTCATCGTCGCAGAGGTAGGCGATCCGCTCGCGGGCGGTGAGCTTGCCCCTCGCGTGCTGCCGGTCCACGCGTGCGGCGCCACCACCCGCCGTGGCCGCACGACGCCGCTCGCGGAGCTCCTCGATCCGCTCGTCCATGGTCATGCGCGCACACCCGCCATTGTCCATGCACGCACGATGCGGCCCAATAGGGTTTCCGCAATCCACGCATCGGGCATCGACAGCTGTCGAGATCCCGGGGGCATCCGAGATGGCGGCAACGTCTGCTGCGGCCTGGGAGCTGCGGCCACTCTGGCCGGTTGCGCACGGGTTAGACCCCATGGGAGGCTTCGGTGGGTGTGACGGATGAGCAGCGGAGCCATCTCGAGGACGTCCCCGACGGCGCGGGCTGCACCGAGATCTGGGAGCGGCTGTCGGCGCACAGAGAGCACCCATCGACCACCGAGGGGCCCGGTAGCCGAGAGATGCACAATCTAGGTCGTGGGATCGTGTGTGTCTGTCGGTGCAGGAGATCGGTGCCACCAGCCACAGCTATGCCTAGCCCAACCTACACAGATGCTTTGGGATGAGCTAGCTATTCGGTGCTGTCTCAGGACCGTTTACCCCGGTTTAGCCATCCGTTGCACAGCTGAGTTTCTGTGCCTTCCATTTTTAGATGACATTGGGAGTATTTTGAATCAGCGAGAGAATCTCGGCCTTCTGGCCGGGCGTGAATCGCGTACACCCCGATGAGAAACCACCGTGATACTGCTGGTCCCGAGTCTCCA
>JAVLBV010000067.1:0-5742 GCA_031580685.1 Haloquadratum sp.
CGGTACAACCTCGACCAGACGGACCCCACCCAGCGCTGCTGGCACGTCCTCGCCGTCGAGATCGCCGAGGCGATCGACGCCGTCGACCACCACGAGATGTGGTACTCGGACGTCCGCGAGTTCCTCTGACCACCATGGCCACCGGAGCCCACGCCTGAGATGCAGAGCCTCACCGAGAAGCGGGTGTTCGCCCCCGACCGCCCCGCGCGGACGGTGTACATCGGCACCGATCGCGGACTGGTCGCCCTCAGCGTCGCGGGCACCTCGCTCGGGCGCTTCTCGTTGGCGACCCGCGGGACGGTGCACGCGCTCACGGCGACGCCCCAGGGTGTCGTCGCGGCGGTCGACGACCGGCTGATCGCGGTCGCGGGTGCGGAGCTGCCCCCATCTGTGCCTGCGACCACCGGCGCCGTCGATGTGGTGGGCGCCGACGCGGCGGCGGTGTGGACCGCGGTGGGCACGGCGGTCACCCGCTACCCCGTGGGGACGGCAGCCGCACCCGAGACGCACCTCGCCGGTGCGCCGGTGACGGCCATCGCCCCACCGTTCATCGGCACCACCGATGGGCTGCTGCGCCACGGGGCTGCGGGGCTGCAGGCGGTGGGGCTCGAGCATGTGACCGGCCTGACGGCCGCCCCGCTCGTGGGGACGACCGCGGGGCTGTACACGCTGGGGAACGGCTGGATGCGGCGGCTGGATGCGCCGGTGACCGCGGTCGCCTCCGGGGAGCAGCAGCATGCGGCGGTCATCGAGGAGGCGGTGGTCACCGCGACAGACGGATGGACGGCGACCGTCGCGCCACCGGTGCCGCCGGTGGACGTCGCTGTCACCGCCGACGCGGTGTATGCGATCGGTGCCGGTGGGGTGGCGATGGCCCACGCCCCGGGCGCACCGTGGACACAGACCCACCTGGGCGTCGGCGGCATCACCGGGATCGCCGTCGCCCCGACGACAAACGGTAAGCACCCCGCCCGAGCAGCACCCACATGATCGTCCCAGGGCACACCGCACAGGGGCTCGCCGCCGCGGTCGCGACCGCGACCCAGCAGCCGCTGGCGGGTGTGGCGTACGACCGGTTCCCCGACGGGGAGCTGTGTCACCGGATCACCACCGACGAGCTGGAGACGGCGGTGGTCGTCGCCGCCGCCGACTCCTCCGACGCGATCGTGGGGCTGCTGCAGCTGCAGGACGCGGCGCGGGAGCTCGCGGGGTCGGTCACCACGGTGCTGTCGTACATGGGTTACGCCCGGCAGGACCGCGCCTTCTCCGCGGGCGAGCCCGTCAGCGCCCGCGCGCTCGCGGCGGCGCTCAGCACCGGCACCGACCAGGTGGTGCTCATCAACCCGCATGAGGCGTCGGTGACGGACTTCTTCGCCGTGCCCACGATGGTGTGTGATGTCACGTCCGCGCTCGCGGCGGCCATCGATCCGGCCCACACCGACCCGCTGGTGGTCGCCCCCGATGCGAGCGCCCGCCCGATGGCGGTCGCGCTGTGTGAGGCGCTGGGCCGCGGCGAGGTGGACCACGTCGAGAAGACGCGCCACTCCGCCACACGCGTCGAGCTGTCGACGGCGGACCTCACGGTGACCGACCGCACGGTGGTGCTCGTCGATGACATCATCTCGACCGGCACCACGATGGCGACCGCCGCCGCGCAGCTGCTGGATGCGGGGGCGACGCGGGTCGATGTCGCATGCGTCCACGGACTGCTGGCCGGTGCGGCACAGTCGGCGCTGGTCCGCAGCGGGGTCACCGAGATCATCACCACCGACACGCTGGATGCAGCGCCCGCGTCCGTCTCGGTCGCGGAGGCGGTCGCGGGCTGTCTCAGCGCCCGCTAGCTGCGTCGACGCGGAGGTTTTTGTGACATCGCGCGGAGTGTGCGTATGGCCGAACCCACCATCTTCGAGCGCATCATCGACGGGGAGATCCCCGCCCGGATCGTCCACCAGACGGCCGAGGTCTGTGCGTTCCTCGACGCGCAGCCGCTGGCACCCGGACACACCCTCGTCGTCCCCACGCGGGCGGTCGCACGCCTCGCCGACCTCGATGCGGCCGCACACGCGGCGCTGTTCGATGCGGTGCGCACCCTCACCCCGCGGGTCGAGGCCGCCGTCGAGGCGGATGCGATGACCGTCGGCATCAACGACGGTCCCGCCGCGGGCCAGGAGGTGCCCCATGTGCACGTGCACCTCATCCCCCGCTTCGCCGACGACGGTGGCGCCAGCGTGCACGCCGTCGCCACCGCGCGCCCCAGCATCACCGATGCGGAGGCCGATGCGATCGCCGCCGCCATCCGACCGTGAGCTGGCAGGTGGGTTGATACACCCCCGCACCCGGCTTGGGCCATGTCCTCAGACGTCGGGACGGTGGTCGCCTGTGTGGGCGCCACCGGTGGGGTGGGCACCACACGCACCGCAGTCGAGCTGGCCCGGCTGGCACAGACGCACGACCGCAACCCACTCCTCGTCGACACCGCGGTGGCCACCCAGGGGCTCGCACGGCTGCTCGTGGAGACGCCGCGCGTCGACCTCTGTGGCGCACTCGCCGCACCCGAGGGGCTGGAGCTCGATGCGATCGCCGTCGAGCTGCCCTCGGGGCTCACCGTCGTCCCCATCGACGCGCCGCTGTGTGCGGTCGTGCCGGCGCTGCGCGCGGAGGCGGCGACCGCGCTCGATGGTGCGATCGCACAGGCGGCCACCGTGCATCCGCTGGTCATCATCGACGTGCCACCGGTGGCGACGAACCTCGCGGTCGCGGGGATCACGCGTGCTGATGTCATCCTGCTGCTGCACCGGGCGGGCGACCACGAGGCCGTCCGCCGCGGCCGTGAGCTCATCGCGGACCTCGCGGGGCCCGACCCGCAGCCGGTCACCGTCGGCTCGCCCGCCGTCGAGGAGCTGTCGCTGCCGGAGGTGCCGGCGCTGCGGGCGGGCACACCGCTTGCGACCCCCGTCGATGCACCAGCGTACCGCCGCGCACTCGCGACGGTGGCGGCCAGCGTCGGCCTGCCCATCCCCGCCCCTGCGGAGACCGGTGGCTGGCTGCGGCGGCTGCTCAGCTGATCCGGTACCGCTCCCGTCGCACCGCCGCGGCGACCTCGACGACCGGTGGGTGCGTCAGACAGTACAGCCCCAGCACGAGCTCCCCCGGGCCGAGTCCCGCCCGCTGCTGCACCTCCGCGAGCCCCATCCTCCCCGCCAGTGTCTCCCCGAGCCAGCGCCGCTGTGCGGGCGTGAGCCCGCAGGCGTCCTCGATGCCGCATCGGTGCAGCACCTGTCTCGTCCGGGTCTGTCCCACCGCCGTCAGCTGCACCGTCCGGTCGATCGCGCCGGTCTGCAGATACGCCGCGACGATCGCGCTCGCGGCCGCAACATCCGTCGGGAACGCCCCCGCGTGTGCGGCGATCCGCTCGGCGACCGAGACGTCGGTGGCATCGACCAGCCGCGCGCCGCTCGCATGCGCGGTGGGTGTGTGCTGGGTCCGCCAGTGTCCATCGCTCACCTCCATACCCCATCACGGCTGATCTCGACGGCATAATGCTGCCGGGCCGATTCACAGCCGCGAGAGCGCAGCCACCGGTGACCGGTCGGTGGGCGCCGGCGGGGCGCGCCCCGGGGTGGTCCTCGGCCGCGGGTTTAAGTCGGGATGGGGGCCCCAGGGTGCGATGCAATGGCGCTGACGAATGCACACCCGATGGATGCGAGTTGTCCCGAGTGCGGAGGCGATCCCCAGACGGCCGATGGCGAGACGATCTGTGCCGACTGCGGACTCATCCTCTCAGAGTACCGGATCGACCACGGCCCCGAGTGGATCGGCCGCACCAGCGACGGTGAGAGCCGCAGCCGGACGGGCGCCCCGCGGACGGAGGCCCGTCACGACCGTGGGCTCAGCACCAAGATCGGCCACACCAGCGGGATGAGCGAGGAGAAGCAGCGGATCTTCTGGCGGCTGCGGAAGCACCACTCGCGTGCCAACGTCAAGAGCAAGCGGGAGCGCAACCAGCAGTACGCCTTCACGGAGATCCGCACGGTCACCTCCGACCTGGGACTGCCCACCCATGCCCGCGACCAGGCATGCATCCTCTTCCGCACCGCACAGCAGGAGGACCTCATCCGCGGGCGGAGCCTCGAGGGCTTCGCGGCGGCGGCGGTGTACATCGCCGCGCGCGTCGGTCACATCGCCCGCACCCGCGATGAGATCGCCGCCGCCGCCAAGTCATGCATCTCCGAGCTCAAGACCGCCCTGACGGCGATGAACCGCGAGTTGGGGGTCCCGATCCCGCCCCCGGCACCGAAGGAGTTCATCCCCCGGTACGCCTCCATCCTCGACCTCGACCATCGCGTCGAGGTCCGTGCGAAGCAGCTGGTCGAGGAGGTGCCCGATGCGGGACCAGGTGCGGGGCGACACCCCAGCGGTGTCGCCGCCGGCTGCCTGTACACCGCCGCGAAGCAGCTCGATGTCGCGCTCACCCAGAAGGCGCTCGCGGAGGTCGCACACATCTCGCCGGTCACCCTCCGCAACACGTACAAGGAGCTCATCGCGGCCGACTGAGCCCCCGCTCAGGCCACGATCACCGCGGGCACCGCGAGCCACCCTCGTACGGTCTCCAACGCGGAGACGCAGGCTGTCACCTCCTTGCTGATGACCACCGGCGCTGGTGTCGCAGCGTGCCGGAGCAGCCCCAGCTGGGTGCACACCGGCTGCGGCCACCGCCCCGGTGGGTCCGACCCCGCCACCCGCTGTGCGCGCACACCGTTGCCCACCGCATCGGTGTGTTCGAGGCGGCGCTTGAGCCCCCGTCGGCGGCGCCATGCGCACGCCTCGTGACGCTGGAGCTGCTCCTCGCGCGCCTGTGCGGTCGCGGCCAGCTCCGCCCACCGTTTCAGCCCCTCGCCGTACCTCCGCAGATCCTGGGTGTGCCGGTCGAGGCGCTGCCGCTGTCGCGCCGCGGCTGCCCGGGCTGTGGCGACGGCCCCACGCAACGCGTCGACCGCCGGCAACGCCGCCGGCGTGTCGGTGGGGATCTGCAGCGGCTCCGCATCGACGACGCCGACCAGTCGCTGGGCGACCGACGGGGCGGGCGCGGCCACGGTCACCGCACCACGCGGCTGTGGTGCACCCGCACACACCGCATCCCACAGCGCCGCCGGGCGGACCGGCCGTGACCGCAGGTCGATCAGCGTCCCCGCCTCCGCCCACTCAGCCGTGAACACCCGCACCGGCATCCTCTGCACCCAACGGTCGCTCGAGCATCTGCGCCTTCGTCGGCACGGGCTCGCCCGCAGCGAACACCTGATAGGGCACGTGGCGGTCCTCGCGCGCCTCGAAGGCACACGCCGCCTCCCGCACCGCCGCCGCGCAGTCGAGGTGCTCGTTGAACGGACGCGTCCGCTCGACCGCCACCGCATCACCGTAGCAGCATCGCAGCCGCACCGCCAGGAAGCCGCTGAGGGCGGTGTCGGCGAGGATGGCCGCGCGGCCGAAGCGGTCGACGACCGTCTCTGCGTGGTGTCTGTTCATGTTCCGCAGCATCTGTCGTGCTCCATGGGAGTAGGCGATCACTAACAGCACGGGGGCCGACGTACTCGATGGCCGCACATGTACATATCGCGGCCTATCAGGCCTGAGACGGCGGTCCGTGTGGTCTCGGATGGCTCACTTGGTCACGCGCAGGTGGTCCAGGATCGGCTCGTACACCTCGCCGTTGCGCTTGAGGTTCTCGATCTCCTGCTCTGCGCG
>JAVLBV010000068.1:0-5426 GCA_031580685.1 Haloquadratum sp.
ACGCGGGTGCGCAGCCGCACCGACGCGCCCCACACCCGCACGGCGGTGACCGCACCGACGAGGCCGACGGCCACCGCGAGCAGCCGGTGACCCATCACGACCCCCGCCGCACCCCACCCGGCGGCCGCCGGCGCACACACGAGCCGTCCCGCACACGCATCCAGTGCGGCGGTCATCTCCGTGGTCACCCCCAGCATCACCAGCAGGTAGACCCCCATGGCGGTCGCCGCCAGCAGACCGTCGGTGCGCAGGTCCGGGGCTGGGTCCATCGCCTCAGACAAGTCGATTGGCGTACTTAGGTGCCTCGTTGGGGGGGCCGATACGGTCACTCAGCAGGTTTTTATCGGCCTTGCCCCAAGCCGCGAGCATGGAGTATCCGCGCCTCGGGAGCATCCTCATCGGTGCGCTCATCGCGGCGGTCGCGATCGTCGACCCGGTCGCCGCCCAGGCGTCGGCGACGGTGGAGCTGATCGATGAGCTGAATCTGAAGCTGCTGTACGTGGCGATCCCCATCACGCTGCTCGTCGAGGGGATCCTGATCTACGCGGTGGTCCGCTTCCGCGACAATGACGAGGCACAGCCCACCGAGGAGAACCGCCGCCTGGAGATCACCTGGACGGTCGCGACCGCGATCATCCTGGTCTTCGTCGGGGTGGCCTCCTACGGCGTGCTGGCCGATGAGAGCGTGACGTACACGCCCGGGGCGGAGATGGAGGGGGATGTGGTGGTCGTCGAGGCGGAGGCGTACCAGTGGGGCTGGGAGATGCGCTACCCCCAGGCGGGGGGCGTCACGACGGGGACGGAGATCGTGATCCCGGCGGACCGGCCGGTGCGGTTCGACATCACCTCGCGGGATGTGATCCATGGCTTCGCGGTGCCGGAGCTGGGGCTGAAGCAGGATGCGTTCCCCGAGCAGGTCAACAGCCTCCAGACGGTCACCTATGAGGAGGGGACGTACCAGGGCTACTGCACGGAGTACTGTGGGGTGGCCCACTCGCAGATGTACTTCACCGTGGAGGTCGTCTCCGAGGAGGAGTACGAGGCGTGGCTCGCCGACCAGCAGGCTCAGTGATCTGAGCGGGTCGCGAGGATACGGTCGATGATCTGCCCCGATGAGAGCAGCTCATCACCCGCCGCCGGACGGGGGCTCACACGGACGACCTCCGCGTCGAGACCGCGGGCTGCCAGCGCCGCTGCCAGCGACTGCACATCGTGCTGCTGGTCGTGGCCCAGCACGATCACCGCCGGGTCGATCGCCGCGATCGGCACGAAGATGTCCTCGGGGTCGCCCAGGTGGGCGGCGGTGACCATCCCCAGCGCGCCGATGACCTCCGCGCGCTGGCTGGCCGGCAGCACCGGGGCGGGTTTGCCGTCGATGTTGGGTGCCCGGGCGATGATCACATGCAGCTCATCGCCCAACGCGGCCGCCTCCCGCAGGTAGTGCAGGTGACCGGGGTGCAGCAGGTCGAACGTCCCCTGCGCCACCACCCGCCGGGTCATGCATCCTCCGGGGGGAGGTCCAGGTCCTCCTCGGTGAAGTCGAAGAAGGCGGCGGGATCGGGCAGGTCGACGTCGACCTCCCGCAGCGCGCGATGCGTGCCCATCCGGTCGAACGCCCGCCAGTCATCGGGGCCGTACGGCGCGCCGAGGATGATGTGCACCGACCCCGAGCCGAAGCTGCGGCGGTCGGTGTCGCTCGGTGAGAGCACCCCGTTCGGGTGCGAGTGGACCGACCCCACGATCGCCTGCTCGTTGGGGATCGTCGCGCTGCGGATCGTCGCCTGCACCGGCGAGGAGGTCGTCCCCGGCAGCACGAGCACGTCCGTGACGACCCGCCCCTGGCCGGGGGTCACCGCACGCATCGCGGGGTCCGCCCGCAGCAGCCCCATGAACTCATCCGGATGCTGGTCCTCAGCACAGGCGCGTGCGAAGGCCATCGCGTCGGTCGCGATCGCCTCGACGGCCCCATGCCTGCTCATCGGCGGAGCTAGCTAGGGCCGGCTTCTAAGCGTTGCGATGGGGTCACAGGAGTGTAAAGTCTTATCCACGGTGCGAGGGTCCACCCTGCATGAGCGAGACGCCCGAGGCGGCGGGGGAGATCCCCGTCGTCTTCGATCTGACGCCATCCTGTACGACCGCGGACCTGACGGAGGGGGCGGCGTACCATGCCGTGGTCGATGGGGTGGTCGCATACGGCATCTTCGTCGAGCTGACACCCTCGATCAGCGGCCTGATCCACGAGTCGGTCCTCGACCGATCGCATGCGGTGGGTGACCGGCTCACGGTCACGCTGAGCGAGATCCGCGACAACGGTGACCTCTCGTTCACCGAGTTCGATGCAGACGCCTACGAGACCGTCGTCGTCGAGCACACCCCCGCGATCACCCCGGTCGCGGAGCTGGTCGATGGGATGCAGGCGACGGTGGACGTGCGGGTGATCCAGACCCGGCAGACCGGTGGGCCCACCCTGTTCCGCGTCACCGATGGGACGGGCATCGCCGACGCGAGTGCGTTCACCGCCGCGGGGGTGCGGGCATACCCCGCGGTGGCGGTGGGTGATGTGGTGCGCATCAGCGGCCACATGGAGGAGCATGCGGGGTCGCTCCAGCTGGAGGTCGACAGCCTCGAGCGGCTGGATGCGGACGCACAGGCGGCGCACACCGAGGCGATCGATGCCGCGATCGCCGAGCGGGCGGAGGTCGAGGCGTTCGAGCCGCTGATCGAGTGGCCCGCCTTCGAGCCGCTGTTCGCCGAGCTGCGGGGGGTCGCCGCGCAGCTGCGCCGGTACATCCTCGAGGGGCGCCCGGTCGTCATCCGGCACCACGCAGACGGTGATGGCATGTGCGGCGCGGTGCCGCTGGAGCAGGCGGTCCGCTCGTTCATGACCGATGTGTACCCGGACCCCGAGACGGCCCGCCACCTGCTGCGGCGGCACCCCTCGAAGGCGCCGTACTACGAGCTCGAGGACGTCACCCGGGACCTCCAGGCGGCGCGGGCCGCACAGGAGCGCCACGGCCAGCAGATGCCCGTGCTGGTGATGCTGGACAACGGCTCGACCGAGGAGGACGTGCCGGCGTACCGCCATCTGGCCCACTACGACATCCCCACGATCGTGGTCGACCACCACCATCCCGACCCCGAGGCGGTCGACCCGCTGGTGGATGCGCACATCAACCCCTACCTGCACGGGGAGGACTACCGGATCACCACGGGGATGATGAGCGTGGAGCTGGCGCGGGCGGTCGCGCCGGCGGTGACGCCCATGGTGCGACATGTCCCCGCGGTGGCGGGGCTGATGGACCGCTCGAAGGACACCGAGGCGATGGCGGCGTACCGCGAGCTGGCGGCGGCGGCGGGGTACGACGACGACGATCTCCGTGACGTCGGGGAGGCGCTCGACTACCTCGCGTACTGGCTCCGGTACCACCATGGCGCGGGGATGGTCGAGACCGTCCTCGGGGTGGGTGCGGTCGATCCGACCCAGCAGGCAGCGCTCGTGGGGTTCCTCGCCACCGAGGCGGCCGCGGCGGTCGATGACCAGCTGACCGCGATCGGTGATGCGTACGACGAGCGCACGCTCGCCTCGGGTGCGCGGCTCGTGACCGTCGACCTCGATGCGTGGACGCATCGCTTCACCTACCCCCCACCGGGCAAGACCACCGGCAAGCTCCATGACCGGCTGACGACCGCGTTCGACGAGCCCGTGATCACGATCGGGATCGGGCCGGACTTCGCGGTGATGCGGTCGGATGGGGTGCGGCTGGACATCCCGCAGATGGTCGCCGAGCTGGATGCGGAGATCGCCGGCGGGGGCGTCAACGGCGGGGGCCACCTCGTCGTGGGGTCGATCAAGTTCGTCCCCGGTCGGCGCGCAGAGGTCATCGAGGCGCTGACCGAGAAGATGGCGGACGCCCCCCTCGATGCGGCGATCGGCACCCGACCGCAGTCACCCCGCGCGAACTAGGCGAAGCGGACCGTCCGCCGCACCCGCCAGAGCGCCACCGCGGCGGCGACCGCAGACAGCGCACCGAGCTGCAGCTGCTGGTGGGGGGTGAGCGGGCCCCCGACGGCGTCGCTGGCGCGCCAGTCCGCATCGTAGATCGCGGCGAACGCCGCGGCGACCGCCGGGTCATCGACCCGCACGAGCAGCTCGCGGTTGCGGGTGGGGGCACCGTCGTTCCAGTTGACCGACCCGACGAGCACCTGCCGGTCATCGATGATCGCCCCCTTCGCGTGGACCTTGCCGTACCGCCCGGCGGGGGCGGCCACCCGCGCGGTGATCGGCACCCCCGAGGCGTTGAGCCGCTCGGCGGCGGCGACGGTGGCGGCGTTCCCCTCCGCGTCGTACCACGCGTTCGACAGCAGCAGCTGCACGCGCACACCCGTCCGGGCGGCCGCGACGAGCGCGCGGAAGTGCCGGCCGTCGGCGGGCAGCCGGGGACCGATCACCCGGATGGAGTGCTCCGCGTCCGCCACAGCACCCAGCAGCAGGGGGTCGGCGGCCGTGGGTGCGGTCGCCAGCGTGAGGTCCACCCCCGCGGTGGGCGGAGGTGGGTCACCGCGGGGGTAGCTCCCCGCGGCGACGGGCGCGTCGGTCACCGTCAGCGAGCGACGGACCGCCCCGAACGCGGCGACGTCGGTCCCGTCGACATCGTGGGCGTGGATCGCCGCGAGCGCGTCGGCGAAGCCGCTGTCCTCGACGAGCAGGCCCCACCCCCGGCTGTCCATGCCACCCGTCCCGGCGGGCTTGAAGTTCTCCGTGAGCACGACCGCGCGGTCGTCGGCGATGAGGTACTTCGGGTGGTGGTAGCGGTAGCGGTCGTCGTGCCCCCCGATCAGCCGGACGTCCGCACCCGCCGCCGCGAGGCGGTCGAGCTGGGCCAGCTGCTGGGGACTGATGCCGCCGATGGGTGCGCGCTCACACAGCAGCCGCACGGACACGCCCGCGGCCAGGCGGTCGAGCAGCTGGTCGGTCAGCGAGGGGGAGGCGTACGTGTAGCAGCCGATGATGATGCGCTCGCCGGCGGCGGCGACGTGCCGCTCGAGCACCCCCGCCGCCTCGGGGTACACCAGCGGGGTGAGCGCGGTGACGGTGTGGCGTGTGGGCGCACGTGGGGTGACCCCCACGGGCACCGGCCCATGGGCGTGGTGGTACCGCACCCCGCTGCGCGCACGCTCGTATGTGAGCTGGTCGATGATGCGATCGCCCGCGAGCAGCCGCACCGTCTCGCCGCGGTTGGCCAGGCGGATCTCGGTGTGCAGGCGGGTCCCGTTGCGGGGCGGGTCGATCTGCCCGGGACGGTCCGAGAGGATCACGATCCGATCGCGGGGCAGCGCCGTCGTGGCCTCCCCGTCGTCCACGCGGAGATCCCCCCGCCCGTCGGTGTCGATGATGATCCACTCCCCCCGGTCGCCCGGGGTCGGGG